>JAUIJG010000079.1 GCA_030431355.1 bacterium | reverse complement strand
ACCGTACTTACTGTGGAAGCCCATCATTGGTCCCATGGGGGCTTCGTTGTATGCTTTGTAAGCTTCCCTCTCTTCTCTATTTTCAATCAGCATCTCTGTGAATTCAGGGTCGGCAAGCTCCCTCAAGGAGGGATTTTTGTTGAATCCTTCCTCGTCAAAAATCCGACCGAGCTGCCTTGCGTTCTCCAGAGTACCGGGCTCCATTATCTTGTCCAGATAGCCCATCTTTCTTTCAATGTCTTCCCTGCCGTCGCTATAACCTTTGTGCAGGGAGTGAGCATAGAATCCTTTGGAACCTCCTATCTCTTCCAGGGCGCCAAATGTCTCTTTGACTCGGTCCAGTCCATGCTTTTCAATCATTCCTTGAAGAGAATCCCGGCGAATAGCGTTGGCCGAGAGCCCACCAGCCATAGGACCTTCGTAGGCTCCGCCGCCGCTGATGATCTCTTTGAAGTGTTCACGAAACTCAGGATCCGACTTTATAATCGGTCCCCATCTACGGCTCCAAGCCTCATCGCTGTTTGAGTCTTCTCCTTCCCTGTCGTAAAGGTCTTTGCCTGTTGAAGGGTCGAATATGTCTCCCAGGACATCGGGCTTGCGGTCTCCATCCGTGTCTTCGCCGGAGATTATAAGATTGGAGAGATTTGCGTCTCCGTCTTTACTCGAGGTCATCTCCTGGAAGACAGCTTTCCTCTCGTCTTCGGACAGGGAGTTATAGGCATCGCTGATGGAGATGCCTGATTCAGTGTCGGATTTTAGTTTTGCCGCTTCTTCAGAGGCGTCAAACTGGGCCATTGGAGATTCCGTATTAATTGCAGCGCGTTCTTCTATCTATATACACAGGGTCTATACGGATCTAATCTGATTTTGACTTATGTGCATTGTCAGATTCTTCTATGGTCCCGTGGCGCCGCTTCGGAAGCAATTGTGCCCAGGGAACTAATAAATTTCAGGTTCAGGAGGCTCGGTGAGTCTATTTGGATGCATGAACTCTATGCGCATTCCCCAGCCTTCATACTCTTCCAGGATTTTAATCAGCTCTTCTGCCGATAGCATGTTCTCGTCTACCTGAAATGCCACAGCGCCTTTGCCGTTTTCGCCATCTTTCCAGGTGATATAGGAGCGAAGCACATCTCCGCAAGTAACCCAGGAGCCGTTCTCTTCGTCCTTTTCAATCTGGGCTTCGCCATCGGGGACCTCCCGGGGACGAAAGCCCTCAACAGCTTCTTGCAAATCTCTGATGTAGTTGTTGAAAGCCTCTAGAATCTGACCTTCCGATAACACCGCAATATCGCTCTCATCGATGGTGAGAATTCCATCTTCTGGAAGTTGCTTGTGTGACAGCAAAACCTTGCCGTCCTTTCTTTTGGCGACAAGCTCCGAGGCGCTCAGGGCAAATTTGTAGTCGATTTTCATGGTTAAAGTAGGATAAATCTATCCGGATTTTAGCTCTTGGTACTTTGCTCAGGGTCATAATACTACCTAAAAGTGAATAATTCCTCCAGCGTCTAACTTAATCGCCTCTCTTATCTGAATGCTTCAGCCATTTGAGCGCTCCATGGGCCGCTGCTTTTCCGGTGGCAAAGCAAGCCGTGAGCAGATATCCACCCGTAGGAGCTTCCCAGTCGAGCATCTCTCCGGCTACGAAAAAGCCTGGTAAGGCTTTGAGCATGTAGTCCTTATCCAGGGATTCGAATTTGATACCGCCAGCGCTACTGATCGCTTCTTCTATCGGTCTGGTGGATTCCAGCTTTATCGGCAGAGCTTTCACATAACCGGCAAGAACCTGGGGATCTTCTATCTGTTTGCGGTCTAAAATTTCAAATATTAGAGCCCTTTTGAGCGCGTCCTTTCCTATAGCCCTCTCGAGATGTCTTGAGATGGAGCGGGAGCCGCGCGGTTTCGAGAGGTCTTTCAGAACTCGCTCGGCGCTTCGACCCGGCAGCAGATCAATCATTATTTCTGTCTCTTTGCCGGTTCTAAGATGCTCTCTAAGACTTTTAGAAAACGCGTAGATGAGGCTACCTTCAACACCGTATTCACTGATCAAAAGTTCGCCTTCTTTACTTCCCGTTTTGCCGTCAGCGTCTTTGAATGTCAGTGATATCGCTTTTAGTGGCGCTCCTGCGAACTTGTTCTTCAGGTGATCGCTCCAGGAGACGTTAAAGCCGCAGTTCGCGCTTTGCCAGGGCGTCAGCTCGACGTCTTTCGCCGTCAGTATTTCTGTCCATTCTCCGGTTGAGCCCAACTGTGGCCAGCTTGCTCCACCCAGGGCCAAAATTACCGCTTCAGGTCTCGAAATCGAAACAGACATCTCATTGGCACCATCTTCTTCTTTTTCGAGTTCAAACTTCAGTGAGCCATCACTTTCTATCCCGAGCCACTTGTGCCGGTGGTGAAAGTTGACTCCGTTTTTGCGCAGACGATGCACCCAGGCGCGTAGAAGCGGTGCTGCTTTCATCTCCTTGGGAAAGACCCGGCCGGAACTGCCCACAAATGTTTCTATCCCAAGTTCATGAACCCAATTTCTGAGCGCTTCAGGGGGGAATTCCTCCAGGGCTTCTTTGAGCGTTTCCTGTTTGTCACCATAGCGGGATCTGAACGCCTCGAAAGGTTCGCTATGGGTAATATTCAGGCCGCCAAGACCGGCGCGCAAAAATTTGCGACCCAGAGTCGGCATGGATTCATAAACATCGATTTGAAGCCCGGGAATAGGGATCGCGGCTCCCTCTCTAGAGAGTACTTCCGCCGCCATCAATCCGGCGGGACCCCCGCCTATGATAGCGATTCTGCAATCTTTTTCCGGAGCGTCCGAGACGTTCATGATCTAGGTATAACTACTCTTTCTACTGTTTCTAATCTTGCGAGGCGCCTGCGCAGGCAAATGCTCCTTTCAGCGCCCGTCTCCAGCCATCATATTCCGGCTCTCTATTTTCTCTAGGGCTAAATTCTTTGTTGCATTTCCAGTCTCTAGCCATCTCCTCTTTGCTCTCTATGAGACCGCATTTGATACCGGCAAGTGCTGCCGCGCCCCAGGCTGTGGACTCTAGTTGTTCAGCTCTCTCCACCGGAACTTTTAATACGTCGGTTTGAAACTGAAGCATGAAATTGTTCTTGGTGGCACCACCGTCGACCCGCAAACGGGTCACATCCACCTGATGTTCTTTCATGTCGTCGATTACGTCTTTCACCTGGTATGCCATAGACTCAAGAGCAGCCCGCACAAAGTGCTCGCGTCCGGTTCCCCGGGTGAGACCGACTATGGTGCCTCTTACCTCGGAGTTCCACCAGGGTGAGCCCAGACCGACCAGGGCTGGAACAAAATAAACCCCATCATTGGACTTTATGGAAGTGGCAATATTCTCCGACTCTTCACTGCTTTCTATAAGACCGAGTCCGTCTCTGAGCCACTGTATGGCCGCGCCGGCGACAAAGATGGCGCCTTCGAATGCATATACGGGCTTCTCTCCATCCAGATGCCATGCCACTGTGGTGAGCAGTCCATCCATCAGTTTAAAGGTTTCGCCGATATTCGTGAGTAGAAAACTTCCGGTTCCGTAGGTGCATTTCGCCATACCGACATCGAAGCAACCCTGTCCGAATAGCGCCGCTTGTTGATCTCCTAGATTGGCTAAAACAGGAGCCTCAAAGCCGACTTTCTCCTTGTCCAGGGTGCCGAAGTTATGATTTGATGGCACCATTTTCGGCATCATAGATTCTGGAATGTTTAGTTCCTTCAGGAGATCTTTGTCCCAATCCATCGACTTTAAATTGAATACCATGGTGCGGCTGGCGTTGCTTGCTTCGGTGAGATGATTCCCCTCTCTCGTCAAGTTGGCTATCAACCAGCTATCTATGGTGCCGAAAGCCAGCTCTCCTGCTTCGGCTCTTGCTCTTGCCCCTTCGACATTGTCCAAAATCCATTTGATCTTCAGTCCGGAAAAATACGCGTCAGGCACGAGTCCTGTGCGCTCCCGAAATCTGGCGTCATCTTTTAGTTCGTTAGCCTGCTTACTGGTTCTTCTGCACTGCCAGACAATGGCGTTGTAAACTGGTTTAAGCGTCTTCTTGTCCCATACCACAGTGGTCTCACGCTGGTTGGTGATGCCGACGGCGGCTATGTTGTCTCCCGTGATGCCGGCTTTCTCAACCGCTTCTTTAATGCATTCAATCTGAGTTTTCAAAATCTCTTCCGGATCATGTTCGACCCATCCTGGCTCAGGATAATGCTGGGCAAACTCTCTTTGCCCAAGGGAAACGATCTTGCTCTCCTTATCAAACAAAATTGCTCGGCAGCTTGTTGTTCCCTGATCTATGCTCAAAAGATACTTGTTCATGGTTGAACCCTTGATTGAAAAAAATGTGGCTCGTGGCTTTTAGTATGATGGTAAGAGGAAACATTTTACCCTTATCTGGGATGAGAATCATGACTCCTATTGTCAACGACCCTCCAATCAAGTTCACTTGCGCCGTTTGCGGTAGCCCCATCAATCCCTTTGCTAAAGGATTGCCTGACCTAATGGGCGAATTCTCCGCCACATGTAAAATGTGTCAGAAACCGGTTTGCAACAAGCATTTTGACAAGAAATCCGGCTTCTGCGATAAGTGTTCCAATAAAGGTTCGGATTGGTGCGACACAGGAATACCCAGTATTCCTGATATGTTCTGAGAGTCCCAAGCCTTTAGCTTTTAAATTCTGACCGGTTATTCCCTGGCTCAAACCAGGGCTTCCAGCCTTGAGCCTTCTCCGGCTCCTGCTCCGGTGCGGAGCACATCGACAACTTCTGTCGCCAGGGCTTTGACTATCTCCGCATAGCAATTCAGTTTTGCTTCATCATCGGCTGGACCGAGTTCTGTGGCCAATAGATAGTTATCCAGACCTGGTACATGGACAAACAGAGTTGTAAGAAGGTTTGGATTGTTCTTTTGAAAGCTCAGTGTGCGAAAGAAAAGATCATTGCACACGTATGTACCGGCATGGTTTGAGACAGCGACAGGAAAGCCTTTCTTTGCCAGTCTTCTGCGCACCTCGTGTAGCGGTATGTTGCTGAAAAGGGCATTCTCTTGTTCCGGTTCGATCTTCTCCACCGGTGGATGATTGCCGCTGTTGTCAGCTATCGGATAGTCCCGCAGATTAAGACCGACCCGCTCCATGGTTATGCTTGAGCGATCGGCGGCAAGACCGAGCATGATAAGCACCACTGCCTTGCCCGAAGCCATTCTCTCCTGCAACATAGGCTCCAGGACTTCCCAGGATTTGCGGCTGCAGGTGTTGAGTATCTGCTTCGTGATAACGGCGCTCTCTTTTGACGAGAGCTCTAACTCTTGGGGAAGTCTCTCCACAACAAGCTGGCTGGGATTTGCTTCGTGCTCGGCAAAAGGGTCGAAACCAGTAAAGATCAATTCGATTTCGGGGTCGCCGGAGGAATTTTGCGTATTCAAGAGGTGCTTGCTCCCATTTACTTCCAGATGGATTTCTCCAGCGGATTTCTTTAAAGGTTACGTTATATAGATCGGACTCCTATTCTAGTTTAAACGAGCCTCTTTAGCGGTTTAAAACTAATTCGGAGGAGTAATTTCTCGGTGCAAAAGGCTGAGAATAAATAGAGTAAGTGACCTCCGGACCGTCATAGTGTAAAATGACAACGCTTTATGCCGAAGTGGCGAAACTGGCAGACGCACCTGACTCAAAATCAGGCGGGGCTTAACCCCCGTGTCGGTTCAAATCCGACCTTCGGCATTTTTTATTTTTCAAGAGAGCCTGGCCCTGCCCGGCACTGAGGACATGGTAGAGACCCAGAGTAATACGCAGGATTGGGCATCGGTCGAATTTGAAGCGAGCCCCGATCAGGAAGATATCGCCTGCTGGTTGCTCATGCAGTGTGGCGCCAATGGTTGCGAAGTCAAGAACGCTGAGAAAAAGCAGCTTCTGATTAGCGGCTGCTTTGAGAAAAAGGGTCTGACAGAGAAGACAATGCGCTCGGTGGTCTCCCACCTGGAAGAATATGGTCTCTCAAACTGTCTTAAGTCCTTGCGGGTCGCAAAAGTCCCCAACGAGGACTGGTTGGCTAAATGGAAAGAAGGTTTCGAACCTTTCAGGGTCGGCACCCAGTTCATGGTCTGCCCTTCCTGGCGCGCCGACAGCTTGAGCCAGGAGACCCTGGACCGCCGTTGTGTCATCTACATTGAACCTGGTATGGCTTTTGGTACCGGGTTGCATACCACCACCCAATTTTGTTTGCGGGCTCTGGAGTCCTATCCCCCGGAAGGCAATGTCATCGATGTGGGAACAGGTAGCGGCATTCTCGCCATCGCCTGTGTGCTCAAGAATCCCAAAGCCAGGGTAATCGCAGTGGACACCGATCCCCAGGCTATCGAAATGGCTCAAATAGACTTTGAATTGAATGATTTAGAGGACAAAATCGATTTGAGAACCGGCTCTCTAGAGTCCGTGGAGAACGAACAATTCGACCTTATTCTCTCCAACCTCACCTGCGAGGATATAGTGGCGCTCTTGCCTGACTACGTGAGAATGTTAAAGAGAGGTGGGCGCATAATCGGCGCCGGTGTGCTATTGGAGAAGTTCCCTTTATTGAAGAACACGGTGGAAAGATACCCTCTGACCATCGAATATACGGAAGAGCTGGGTAACTGGATCGGCGTGGTTCTTCAGAGATAGGTAGCGGATTCTTTCGATATTCTTCTGGGATTCAGGGATTATTGTTGGCGTTCGGGTAAGTTTTAGCTATAATTACATTTGAGCGGTAAGATAGCCGCGACGGGCTTAGTCTTAAGCCCAATTTTGAACCCTGATAATTGAATATGTAGAGCATTAGAAGCAGTCTTCCCATATACATGGGGGCGTTTAGATTCGACAGGGTCGTTTAGTCATAGGCTGCAGGTCGAGGGTGCTGTTCCCTCGTAAATCAACAAGCAACAAATTTAGATGCCGATAATAACGTCATCGCTTTCCCGGGTGCTAAACCCGCGCTACGCGCTGCTTAACTAATTTAAGTAGGGAAACTCATTCGGAGCTTGGCTACCCGCTCCGACTTGGGTCAACCACGGTAGCTGCTGCTGTGCGAAGTTAGCGATTAATAGTACAGCTTAAGAAATAATCGCGAACCCGGTTGGTTGTTCTGGCCGACTTCAGCGGATTTCTTCGGAAGTGACTGAGGTAATGCAGAACTAAACTTGTAGATGCCTGTTTCTATGCTTCTTTGGACGCGAGTGCGATTCTCGCCGCCTCCACCATTTTATTTTTTATGCTTCAATACATTGATGATTAGCGGTTTTCTGTTTGTATTAGAATTGGTCGCTGTTTTTGTGGTGTTATATATAGTGTGAAGATCTTGGCTTGCTTATGGGAAGGCTCTTCTCATAATCGCTTCTTTATGGAAGTCAGATTTAATTTTCAGCCGGCTTCCACTGGAATGAAACTTCGGTCCAGTGTTTTGATTCGATGGCAGCGATTGAACAGCTGGAGCCATTGATGATGCTACGGGTCGTGGAACCCATTGTGAGCTCATAGGCGGCAGTTGCTCCATGGGCGCCTATAACAAGAAGATCCGCTTCCCAATCTTTGCTGTATTCCAGGATCTTTGTGGCCGGATCCCCTTTCAAGACTTGTGTTTCGGAAACCTTCTTCTTGAGACGGCTGCTCAGTATATCCGCTTCCGCATCTAACTTCATTCTGATATCTTCTACTTTGAGCTGAGTCGTTCTGCTTCCGTCCAACTCCCCTCTCAGCTTCATATCTACCAGTCCTTTAGACACCGGCGGTTCCACTGCTATGACAGCAAACTTGGTATCAGGTGCAAATCCAATCTCACCGACCCAATTTAGCGCAGCGCGGGAGTTATTGGAGAAATCGGTGGCTAACACAACTCTCTTGGGGGAATAATCGATTTTAGAAATCTCATCGTCTTTGAGATCAGGATTCTTTAACATCTTACGCAGAGCCCTGGGTCTTACAATCTCCACCGAGCACTTAACTTTGTCTGTGACACTAGAAGCGATACTAACAAGCCAATCTTTTGTTGATGCCGAGCGCTTGTGCGAGCCAATGATGATGTAATCAATTGAAAATTCATTGGCTAGATTCGCCAGTTGCTCGGCTACGTCTCCCATCAACAGGGCTGTGTTTATCTCACAGTTTTCTATACTCAGGCTCTTCGCAAGGTCTTCCAGCCATTTTTCCGACTTTTGCAAATTATAGTAAGTATCTGAAGTCAGGGACAGGGTTTCACTGCTTACGCTCTTTATATCACTGTTTCCGTACTCGGAGCAGTCTTCAATCACCCGCCCCAATATAACTCTTGTGCCTTCCGGCCATTTCCTCTGCTGCACAGAGTAAAGGCACGCAAGCGTGTAGTTCATATCGTCGACCGGTATCAAAATTTGCATAGAGAACCAACCTCACCAGATACAATCTAAGTTTATCAAACCCTGGGACTCGGTCATTTTTACTCCGTGATTGCCTGTTGTATAGGTCTTACCTGTGGCTCGGCAAGTCTTGGCATGTTGGGTAGTCAAATGTTCAGTGGAGATCAAAGCCAAAAAGGGCTTAGGTCTCCAGGAGCAGCAAGTAAGTTCTCGCCATATAAGGGACTCTCTGCTAGGATGGAGATTGAATAGATTCTTGGACTGCGCCAATGACCAGGCTCTCAATAGCAATCATATTAGTTCTCTTCATGGCTGGTGCAATGTTCATGACAATGACCAGACCGCAAAGCGGTTCAAAGCGTGTCGCTCCAGAGAGTAGGACTAACTCTTCGAGAGTGGTCCGGGCTGCAAGGAATATCACAAAGGGCGAGCAATTTGACCGGGATTCGGTGGAAGAGGCATTCGTCAAAGATGTGGCTGGCACGAGTTTGAAAGAAGTGAACGGTGAGTTTCCCTACACATCTGCTCTGGTTCTTGGAAATCGAGCTTCCCGTGATATTTCAAAAGGGCATTTATTAACCAATGACTGTATTACTCTGACCGATGAGGATATGCGGTAGGGTCTTCTTGAAGTGAGCGTAATTTCCGTGTTGGCAGGGAATTTGATTTCTCTAAAATGGAAGCATGAAGAGAGCCTGCCTAGTTTCCATCGTTTTGTCTGTCATCCTGGGACTAGCCTGTCCGCTGGTTTCGGCTGAGCTTAGAGCCGAACTGATTAAGCTTGCGCCAATGTTGGTGTTTACTCCCGTACTAGCTTGTTGCCTTCGTCGTCTGAGATTGTTTTTGATGGGGGTTAGCCTGGTAGGTTATATCTTCCTTGCTGTTTTGTATTGTCAAAGAGTCATGGATTTGACCACAGCTTTGATCCTTGGGTTTGACTTAGTGGTAGTCACTATAACATTGATACAACTTTCCGATGGCGCCAGTAGGAAAGAGCTACTAACCAGTATCTCTTGGGTTATGGCTATAATGGGTCTTGGTTGTGTGACTGCGATGATATTCACCGTGGTATTTGTGCCGGAGCATTATGTTATTAGCTTTGATTGTGCACATCTCTTTAACGGGGATCGATTCCCCGAAGTTTACTCAGACTGCTATGAAACCCACGCGGTCGCTCTAAGCAGGCATACCTTTAGAGCTATACTGGTGGCAAGTTCTGTGGTATTAGGTTTGACTCTCTTTCTCCGGCAGAAGTTGTTCGGGATGATTCGATCTCCATTCTTATTTTCTGGGACCTGTCTGTGGCTCTTCATCTTGATTGGTGTTTCACTCTTACCTTTATTTCAAATGCTTGCATTTGGCAATTGTTCACCTACCGACACCAGGTTACAGCCAGTTGAAATGAGGCACGCATACAGTCTGCTGACAGTTTATGTTCTTACACCTTTTCCATTCTTTGCTAATTTTGTTACTGTATATCAGGTTTTTCGCATGCAGAAACATAGGATGAGTCGATTGTCTTCTAAGGATGAGTGTTATGTTGAAGTGAAGTGACGCGACAATGTTTCAGCCAGCTATAGAGTATGCTCGTTTATTAGAGTATTGATAATGGTGGCAAATTCAGTTTTACCCATCGGTTGGATTAGAGCGGGGCAGAAAGAGTCCCGCTATTCTAGTGGGCTCACCGATGAGTTTTTTCACTCCGGTGGGCAGTGTGCTTATATTTTTTGTACTAACAATGCCAGTGATGGCGGCTTCGGCACTATAATGCAAAGTGTCAAAGCCGCAGAATTTAGAGGCACGGACCTCACTCTTGAGGGCTGGATAAAGACTGAGGACGTCACCGGGTGGGCTGGTCTATGGTTGAGAATTGACGGTGCCAGCAACCTGAAGAACAAAAGCCTTCAGTTTGAGAATATGTTCAAAAGGAAAGTTATTGGTACTACCGACTGGACGCAGTATGAGGTGGTATTGCCGGTGGCACCGGAGGCCTATGTTGTAAACTTTGGCGGTATGCTCTGTGGCGCAGGGAAAGCATATTTCGATGACTTCAGTTTGGTCCCAACTTGGAGAGATCGCAAAGAAGACAGGTGCGATAATGAAGATAACTTCGACTCCTGGGTTAATGAGGAGCCAGTAAATCTTGATTTTGGGATGTAGCAATTTCCAGTTCTCAGGTCTTGCATCATAATACTAACTGCCTTCAAAGGTGACATTAACCTCTGACCAGTTTTGTGCTTCAAGATTCTCTGGGCTTATCCAAAACTGGCAAATTCCAGCGTCTCCAAATTCCCAACACATCATATCGTCAGAGAACAGTTGAAGAAGCAAATGTTTCCCTGCATTTTCGAACACAGCTGAGTCTTGAATGCTTGTAGGCACACCAAACATTTGATTCCAGCCGTATATTGGAAGCCGGTAACTTTGGTTGATGGCTTCCCTTGCCTTTTTCGGGATTTGCAGATAGAGATCATCATTTGCTGTGGCAAGGGCTAGAATGGTTAAATCCTCCAAGACCGAAATTCGATAGCTCTCCTCTGACAGAAATTGTCTGTACCTCGTAAGAGCGTTGGATATGTAGGAGTCCAGTTTTACTGCTTCATCTTCGCTGAGAAGACTCCAGGGATGTTTGCCTTTTACCCAGCCACTCACTTCTTCTACATAGAGGCTGAATGCCTTTCTATCTTCTGCCTGGTCTTTTTTTCCAATCAGCGAAGCTAGGACTTGAAACCCAAGGCTCTTTTGTCCTTCAGTTCTGCTATCTGCTGCTTTGAGTATGTCAGCAAGCCTGATTGCGGTTTGCCACCATTGTGGTCTACTCGCAAAAGCATCTTCTGAAAAAACTTCTTTTGCTGATAAGTTGAACTTTCTGGTGGAATACCAATCTAGAACGGCCTCTTTCGCTTTTTCATAAGCGTCGGCCTGATCCATCTCTTTGTCTAGTTCGACAGCTCTAAGCTCGACAGGCCAGAATGGAAAAGTTCGCTCGCCGTCAGCTGTACCTTCGTATCCGGTTCTTCCACCAACCTTAGATAACTCAGGTAAGTCTGGTGGAAGAGGGGTGAAATCTTCTAGATCTTCATCAGGAACAAATACAACAGCACTACCACCAGTGGCAGAAATAAAAAAGGCAAGAGATCCTTTGTCTGGGAGGGGACATGATTCGGCTACCGCTTTGATAGAAGCCGAATCTACCTGCGCTAGAAAAGCCATTGGCATTCCTTTGCAACTAGGCCAGCGCTGTTTACCTAGCTTTGGACGTCCTCCAAACCAGCTCTTTTCTAATTGCCACTGTTCTGGCGACCTTTCTTTTCGCGTTACAATGATAGCTGGAGATTCAACAGAAAGAGATAGATTTGGTGCACCATCGCGCCGGATTGTTCTGACGAGGGGCTGGACTATATCGGCTACCCGGAAGTAGAGTTCATTGCTGTTGCCTTTTTCGTGACCTTTGGCTGGTTTGATGAACGTCGTATGATCGAGCTGATTAAGTTCGCATTCCAAAATACTTATCTCGCCCAAGATATTTGGATAGAGATTTATCAGGTCGGGGTTGCCTTGAATTGTTTGAAAGATGATGGATACTGCCAGCTTCTCGTTTTCTGACAAATCTTTGAATTTGGGAATTTTTTCTGGGGAGATGTTATCGGCCTTTTCCTTTGATATCCCTAGTGGCATCAGGAAATAGCAACCTTTTTGGGAACCGCCCAGCACTCTTCCGTTAAGTTGCTTGAGCCCTTCTTCGTATGCGCTTTCTACCTCTTTCTCATTTATGTTCTCAGGCACAACCTACTCCAACAGACAATCATAGGCAGTATTTTAAATCATAATGGGCTTTGTGAACTGGAGGACAATGAAACTTTTGAACAGGGCTGCTGTTCCATCGATGAGTTTTTCCAGGCTTTAATAGATGCCTATTTGCAGTTTTTCAGATAGCCGATGGTTCGTTTTGTGATCGGACTGTCTTTGCCGAAGATTTTTGTTCTTACTTCAATTGCTTCTTTTATAAGTTCTCTTGCTTCTGAAGTTCTACCTTTTAACTAGTAGCAGTGCGCTAAGCCGCACATAACTATAGTAGTTGTTTTATTGAAATTCCCTAGTTTCGTTCTACAGGTGTTTAAGGCTTCTTCTTGCAAAACCAGAGCCATGTTTTCTCTTCCTGTATTAAAATAAATCTTCGCAAGTCGAGCTTTTAGATCTGCAGTAAGAGGACTCTCTGCGCCTAGAAGTCTTTGCCTTATTTCAAAACCTTCTTTCAACAGTGATTCAGCTTCATTGTAGTGCTCATAACTTAAGTGACATGTGGCTAGTCCGATCATTGAATAGGTGATAACCAAGTTGTCTTTGCCGTTAGTTTTTAACTCCGTTTCGTAGGCATCTTTCGCTAGAATGAACGCTTCGTTGTATCTCTTTGTTGCATGCAAAAGATCCGCCAGCCGTTTCTTTTCTACAGCTATGTCTAGATTGTTTTCTTTACGGCTAGTTCTGCCAATAGCTAGCGCTTCTCTGAGAAGTACTCTCTTGCTTCGTTTAACTCTCCCTGGTCGAACTTGTTTCGCCCCATGTAGTCCAGGCATTTCGCTGTGAGGAAGCTATTTTCGCTGAATGTAGCTCTACAAGTAGAATAGGCCTCTTTGAATTTTGTTTCAGCGCGCTTGTATTGATGACTATCGCTGAGAACTTTTCCAGTTTGGATTAAGAAGTTCACCTGCTTGCGAACAGCTTCCTTGTTCTCCAAATCTACGCAGTCTATTGCCAGAGCAGCGCTAACCACCAGCAGCACGTAAGCAAAGCATGACACTCAGAACCAAATTTATACTTTTGGTAAGAGAAGAAGCATATTAAGTGAAGTTCGGTTGGAGAGAGAGAAGGTTTTAGATGACTTGTTGGAATCGCTATAATAGTGCAATGAACTTTATTGATGAAGGTTCTTTACTCGGTGGGAATTAACTCCTTGAGGGCTCTCTGTTTTTCTTGTTGAGTAAAAAAACTAATTCAAAGAAATAGTTACTCTAATGTGCCTGAATCTCTTCTATAAGCCACTTTCCAGTCTCACGTTTGAAGAGGAATCGGGCAGACTTCGGACCTTCTTCTATCCATACGCTGGTGTCAACCAATATGGAAGCTCTCCCTTGTTTTTTGTCCAAGGTCTCAAGCTCGATGTTTCCGACAGGATCTGTAGTCAGATATTTGTACTCTATAACTTTTCCATTCCATTGAGCTAAAAGTCGCTTAAAGTCATCCTTTTTCCATCTCGCGCTGAAGTACTTCTTGATCGTTTTTCCGCTGGCAATGGGAAGAGACATCTTGTAGAGCATGGAGTTGGTTGCTTCTTTTATTGCTTTCAAGTCAGGATCATTGGTGGTGTCGAATATGGTGGTTTGCGCTTCTGGATTTAGAAGGGGAACTTCTGTCTTCTGAAAGTCGTTTTTCCAGCAAACTGCTGCGATCATCGAAATTAACAGAATGGTTATTGTCCAACTGAAAACTGTGTTTGAATGGTCTTTTACTATTTTCTCTTGCGGTTTCTCTTTCGCTGGTGTCAAGTATTTCTTATGGTTAAACGCATCATTCTCCAGGAGGGAGAGGTCGTTCAAGAGAATATCTAGAGATTGATATCGGTCCTTGAGACTTTTTCTAAGCATCTTGTCCACTATGGTTTCCAGACCTACAGAGACCGAATCGGTCATCAATGCTTGGTTTACAGGAATAATCTCTGCCGTTTGATGTTTTAAAACCATGTCCACCATAGTTTTCCCCGTATGGGGCGTGGTGCCTGTTAAACACTCATAGGCTACACAGCCAAGAGAATAAATGTCAGTCTTTTGATCTGTCTTTTCGCCTTTGCTCTGCTCCGGGCTGATATACATAGTGGTGCCATAAAGCTCTCCGGTTGGAGTTCTAAAAACATCTTCGCTATAGTCCCAGCTAAGACGAGTTGAAATGCCGAAATCCAGGAGCTTTAGCTCTGTATGAGTTTGGTCGCAAAAGAGGATGTTGCTTGGTTTTACATCCCGGTGAACAACTCCTCCTTTGTGGGCAAAAGATAGTGCTGCTGCCACCTGTTTGAGGATGTTTATCGTTCTTTGCTGATCTAATGGTTTATTTGTTGCGATTAAATCCTGCAAAGTACTTCCGGTAAGATGCTCCATCACAAAGTAAGCGTGATTCTTCGCAATACCAAATGAGTAACTCTCGATGATGTTTTTGTGTCTCAGGTAACGTGTGGTTCGAGTCTCTTGCTTGAATCTGGCAATCTGCTTGCCTGCCGACTCAACATCTCTAGCGAGAATTTTTACGGCAACTTTCTTGATGCTTCTAATATCCGTTGCGGAAAAGACAATACTGGAACTTCCTTTGCCAATGACGCTTTCAATCAGATAGGAATCTTCAAGTACATATCCGAGAAACAGACTTTCTACCCGGGAAAAGCTCTCTCTGGAAGCTGTACTTTTGCTGCCTCCGGAGTTGCTGCTGCCTAGCAAGTCCACTGAATTTTTGACCGGCATAGTTCTGTTCCTAGTTGACTAGTTTTATTACTATTATGTACCCGCGAGAGCTACTTTGCCAGCTACTGTCTAGTCTTCCGGCTAGAGAAAGTTGGAGTATCTATCTAACTAAGGCTGCTAAATCATTGCTATCTAACAGCAACTGACTCATAGCCCGAGAAGCTCTGGCAGTATTGTTTCTGCTGGACCGAGAATCTCTTCATCGAACGGAGTTGATTGCGATGTGCCAGCTTCGAGATTGATCAGAAATGTTTTTGCCCCTGCATATCTTGCCCACTCCACAAAACGGGAAGCCGGGCTTACAGTTCCTGAAGTGCCTGCCGCAATGAAAAGATCGCAGTCTCTGAAAGCTTTCTTACAGTGCCACTCGGCACCCGTTAGCACCACAATCCTTTTGAATTTTTCAATTGAAAGGCTTTTCGGCATGGAACTGCCCACCAGA
>JAUIJG010000078.1 GCA_030431355.1 bacterium | reverse complement strand
TATTGCCTGCTCAGGGGAGAAGTTCAAAATTTAGCTAGCCTCCGGATTTGACTTCGAACGCTTTCAAAAATCCCAGTATGTGATGGGCACAAAGATGTGCTCCATCTCCAAGGAACGGAAAATGATCCTTGCCAGGCAAGACCGTCAACTTGGAGTCCTTAATCAAACTGTTGAAGCGCTCGCCCATTTCCAGAGGAGTCTCGGTATCTTTCTCACCCCAGAGTAAAAAGACCGGGCAGTCGATAAGACCAGCATCTTCACTAACATCCTCGTTGACGGCTCGAATAAGGACTTTGCGCATTACGCCCTGGGAAGCAAGGTAATCTCTAGAGCCGAACTTCGGAGTAAACCAGTCTTTGTATAAGTTGCCCCCGGACATCTTGTCAAGCATTTTGCAGGCTCGGGAAAGGAGCTTCAATCGCATCGATTTCAACTTTGATCTGGTATCAAGAACACGCTTCAATCCACCGGAATTGACCAGAACCACACTCTCGACCATTTCCGGATACCGACTGGCAAAGCGTATCGAAACCCGGCCGCCAAAAGAGTGACCGAGCAAGTGGACTCTGGCCAATTCATTTTTATCAAGAAATTCTTTCAACATCTGAGCATAGGCAATGGTGTCGGCATCTTCTTTCGGTTCGGCTGATCGCCCGAATCCCGGTAAATCCATCAAGTACACCGGGTGCGTTTTGCTGAGAAGCTCGCCGAGACCTCGCATTGATTCGAGGTTCTGCCCCCAACCATGCATAATAATGATCGGAGTGCCCGATTTACTGCCTAACTTCTCGGTGTAAATCTCAGACCGCTCCAAGCTTGCCGTAGTGCCTCTTTCTAACATTCTCTCTCCCATAGAACCGCCGGGGATATCTGGCTGAAATCTGCGCTATATCTTATCTTCGGGATCTATCAAATTATAACCCCAAGACCATCTTTTCTATGGCGGCCCGCCTGCTTATTAGGACAAACAATCTTTAGAAAGATCTAGCTTATTACATCATGCTAACAAGCCTTTTCAAGCCTATATAGCCAGCACAGCTCTTCTATATCACTCAGCTATAATGATGTCTCCATGACAGGAGGAGAAGGCAAAATGTCCACTGTTAGCGCTGAGAATGCGAAGAATGCCAATGTTCTGGACTGGCGAACCCGAGCCATACCTGAGCCTCTGGAGCGAAAAACCGCCCTCGATTATCACAACATCGAAATCGACTTGAACAATGCAATGGCGAATGAAGAGCTGGTTTCCGCCCGGGATTACAATCTATCCGGCGCCAGCTATTATGCACGCAAAGACTTGCTCAATCCTCCATACTACAAGGCTTTTTCAAAAGCGCTGGACGACATTTTCATAAGGAAAGGTGTGGCCAAAAGACTGGTCATGGTAAATCAGGTGCTTTCCCCATACGGAGTAGAGCTATTCCTATTGGATTGCTATCGACCGATAGAGTTGCAGAAGGAAGTCTGGGATCACTTTTTAGATAGGGCCAGGGAAGTGTTGAGCGATCCGGATGAAAGTTCAGTCACCGAGTATGCCGGTCAATATTGCTCCGACCCCAGCAAGTTTTCCAGAGAAGACTATAAAACCTGGCCGACCCACACGACCGGTGGCGCCTGCGACCTTACCTTGCGAGCGAAAGAGACCGGGGAACATCTATTTTTCGGCAGTGTATTTGATGATGCCTCAGAGATAAGCTACACCACCCACTTCGAAAAGAAAGATTCTCTTACAAGCAGCGAGGAAGAAGCCCGGGCAAATAGAAGACTCCTATATTGGGCCATGGTCTCCACCGGATTCGCAAACTATCCCCTGGAATGGTGGCACTATGATCTGGGTACTCAAATGTGGGTTATGAACTCTCACGAATCGAATAACAAAGCATATTATGGATATATAGATTCACCTGTCTGATTCAACGCTTGAACCAGCCCATTAGTTTTTCCAAGAATCCGGGCTCCCGTTGAAGCTTATCTATAGTGGAACGCAGATTCCTGCCCGCTGGCCTGGCACTCTCCGGTCTGCGACTTGAAACATCTTCGCCACCATATTCAGTTTCAGATTCATTGTATGCCGGAACTTTCTGACTTGAAAGTCTTTGATGCAAATCATCCAGCACTCGCTGCACCCCGGTGGGCATATTCTCATCGCTGAACACCTCACTCTCGGCGCCTTTAGCATGGGGCAAACTCTCGGAAGCCGAGCTGGCCGCCTTGAGACCCGACTGCCTGATACGCTGAGAGATAAACTGCTCTTCTTTATTACTGATCGCAGGGGATAGAGCCTCTTCCGGTATCTCAAAATCCGGATGAATCTCCTGATAAATGCGATAAAGACGATGGCGAATCAAACGCGCCGATTCAGGTCTGTCGGCGGGTGTATGGGAGGTGCATTGCTTCACAAGGTTATCAAGACTGGGCAGAATATCATCCACTTTCTGACTTGGAATACTGGGTAAAAGTGGTCTCGGTCTCATTCCGGTGAGAAGATGAGCCATCGTCGCCCCAAAAGCGTACAGGTCAGAACGGGTCTCCGGCTTGCCGAAATATTGCTCCGGCGGCGAATATCCTGCGGTCACTACCCTGGTGGCAGATTGCTTGGGCATAAACACTCTTGCGATACCGAAATCGATAAACACAATCTGTCCATCGGGGGTAAGCATCAGGTTGCTCGGCTTGAGGTCCCGATAGATAACGGCAGGTACTCTCTCATGCAGATACTCAAGTACTTCGCAAATCTGAATGCCGACCTTGACCGCATCCTCCTGGGAAAAAGGACCATAGTTTTGAATGATGGTCTCCAGATTATTGCCGGCTATATGCTCCATCACCAACAAATACTTTCCGTCTTCACTGGCATAATGATCAAAAAATCGAACTATTCCGGGATGATCCAGATCTCGGAGCATCTCCACTTCCCGCTTAAAAAGTCTCTGGCCTTCTTCAAACTCTTCTTCCGAATCACTGTCGGAACGAAGCTGTTTAATCACGCAGCGGGCGTTGTTATGGTGCTTGTCTTCAGCAAGATAGACAACCCCCATGCCGCCCTGGGCTATGGGCTCGCACCACTTGTATCGGTCAAACCAGGAATTGGCCGAAGGCTCTTTAGGCTGGTCATGAGAGGGAGACAAGAATAAAATCACTCCGTGAAAGAAGCTTTGATCCACTTGCTTCTTAAATAGACTAACACTTATATAAGATACTCCGCCTCCAGGACAAAACAATGTGAACAGAATTTAGATGGGAGGGGTTGACATACGCATGTATGGCATATACCATACATAAGTCTCCCATGAAAGATACCCGAGCATTGAAATCAACAAATGCATATTTCAAAATCCAGAGGAGGTAAAGCGATGAGCTTAGCCAATGTATCAGTGGTGGGAAACCTGGTTAGAGATCCCGAAGAATTCCGATTTGAATCCGGAAGGAAAAAAGCAAGCTTTCATATTGCAGTTAATGGATATGATCGCGAAACAAAAGAGAAATACGCTGAATACTACAAAGTCGAGACCTGGGACCGCCTGGCCGATCTCGCCATTCAGTATCTGAGGAAGGGCAATCAAGTCACTGTTATCGGCAGACTGGCCCTGAATCGATGGCAAGATAAGAACGGCAGAGAACGTTGCACCCCACTGGTCTATGCCTCTCAACTATCCCTCCCTCAGAAAAGTGCTCAAAAAGAGACCGTTCAAAAACAAACAACCCAGATAGATTCCTCGGATTTAGAGGAAAAGAGAAATGTTATCGACCTCGACAACAACTCTATTGCTGAAGAACAAGTAGAAGTAGAAAAAGAAGAGGGTCAAAAGAAGCGAATACCAGCTCAATCGAACTCCGAGGAGAGAATAGAAAAGGAGATCAAAAGCACATTTTCCGGCACTGAAGTTCAAGAATCCAGTCCGAATAAAAGAAAGACCAGAGAAGGAAAGATCTGCGCCTGAGGTGAGGAGGCGAGGGAGAAAATTAAAAGACTAAGGTTTTAATTGCGCCACGCTTATTTAAGAGCGAACCGAGAAGCCAGGAAGGGAAAGGATTTAAACTCCTTTCCCTTCTGGTTTCCAATCGAATTGGTACCCTCGGGAGGATTCGAACCCCCGACATCCTTCTTAGGAGGAAGGCGTTCTATCCGACTGAACTACGAGGGCGTTACCTTCAGTCTAAACTTGATTCTACACTGCCTGGAAATATCAAGAAACCCACGGGGACTTCAACGAAATGAAATTTTGGCTTTCCCTTCCGGTTTCGGCGAAACCGGCTTAGAGTCGGTTGCATTGGATTTTGATTGTACAGCCGGCTGTACCGGTTGCTTAAGCCCTATCTCTCTTCTTCTTTCAGGAGTTATGCTCATGGCAGCGTTTCTAGAAACTTCCATTATGGGGCTGACCATGAATGTTCCAGCCAGAAGAATCAAGAACGTGCATAGAAGGAGAGCCAGCCTCGGTCCTTCCTGGGGACTTCCCACATAGCGAGCACGGTCAGGCAAACTGGCAACCTTTTCCGAAGGTTCAGGAACGATCATCATAATCACCACCCGGGTGTAGTAATAGATTGCCGGAATAGAGGTGATAAGCGCTACCAACACAAGCATCCAACCGATGGGAATACCTGATGATAAAGCATGGTGGTGCATCATCGCGCTGGGCAGATTAGATATTGCCGCGCTGTCCATGGCTTCGATGCCGACTCCGGCTTTGAAGATAAAGATCTTAGCCAGGAATCCTGCCGGAGGTACCGGCAATCCGGCAAGGTTGAGCAGACAGATGGAGGTCATAATAGCTACGAAAGGTCTCTTCCTCAGAAGTCCCGCGTAATCATCTATACGATCGCTACCGGTCTCATTTGAGAACAGTATGGCTCCAGCGAAAGCACCAAGATTCATGAGACCGTATACGATGATGTAGAACATCATCGACTGCACACCTTCTGTGGAGAAGGCGATCAGACCGATGAGGATGTATCCCACATGGGCGATAGAAGAGTATGCAAGCATGCGCTTGAAAGATGTCTGGGCAAGAGCGATTAGGTTCCCGGCTATCATCGAAACGATGGCGAGTCCGGCCAGGATAAGCATCCAATCAGGATAGGCTGTTCCCAAAATATCGAGGAGGAAGCGCATGGCAACGACAAAGCCACCTGCTTTCGAGCCGATGGAAAGGAATGCAGTCACCGGGGTGGGGGCACCTTCATATACATCAGGGGTCCACATATGGAACGGAACTACAGAAAGCTTGAATCCGATTGCGCTCATGATCAGGGCGATGATGAGCATCTTGAACATACTGCCACCACCCACGGAAAGCACCTGGATTTTCTGGGCGATAACATCAAATGAGGTGGCACCGGTCAACCCATAAATAAAGGAAAGGGCGTAGAGAAGCGTGGCGGTTGTCGCCGCTGTGGAAAGGAGATACTTGAGAGACGCTTCTCCGCTTTTCGCGTCTCTTTTCTGAAATCCGGAGAGCAGCACACAACATATACTGAGAGTCTCCAGAGAGACAAAGAGCATGATCAAATCTGTTGAGCCAGCCAGGAACATCACTGCCACCAGAGCGGTGAGAAGAATCGCGTAAAACTCTCCTCGGTTCTTCTTGAAATGGTGTTCGTAGCCTGTGGTCATCAAGATTACGATGATGCCGACAAAAGCGGTGATCATTCCCATGGTGACGGTCAGGTTATCGACGGTAAAAATGCCACCGAAGGCAGGTCTGGCAGAACCGAATTGCTGGGTAAATATCGCAAAAGCACCAGCGAGCGATATCAAGCCAAACCATGGGGTAAAGCTTTTAAGTTTCGGGAAAAACAAATCCCAGATTGACGTCAACAAAATTGCCAGAACAACCAGAATCTCAGGACTGATAAGTTCTAAACCGTGCTTATAGGCATCTAAACTGTTCATGAACCGGTGGCCACCTGCGAGGTTTTAAATAGGTACTAAGCGGAGCGTCGTCTGACGCAAACCCCCACATTCTACTAAGGTGAGACCAAGAATCGCAGCTCAGTCTATAAACAAATAAACATTCTGGAGCGCATCCACCTGTTGACAAGCCCGTCCATGAAATCTTGGCAAGCGGCTACTTCTGCCCCAGGACCAGAGATTAGTGAATTGCTCAAGTGCATTTATAGGAACTTAAAACTGTCCAATCCTTAACCAAATCCTTTACCACTTTCGTCACAGTGCTAAATATTGCCTATCAGATCGCTATTCAACCTGTACCCAGGTGCTAGCCTGTGCAGGTCAAGATTCTTTTGCCTGGCTATTTTTCAAGAGAACTTGCAAAAAAAATGATTACACAAATTTAAATTTTCGGTAAGATATATATACGTGGTCTTTCAATTATGGAAAACAAGACAGCAAACACTGAATCTAAACTACAAGAGAGAGGTAAGACCTGCATTCTAGCTCTAGAAGACGGTAGGACCTTTAAAGGGCGTAGCTTTGGTGCCGAGGGCACGGCACTGGGTGAACTGGTCTTCAACACCAGCATGTACGGCTACCAGGAAATTCTCACCGACCCCAGTTATGCCGGTCAAATTATTACGTTTACCTCGCCTGAAATTGGCAATTACGGCACCAATGACAATGACATGGAGTCGAGAAAAATATATGCTCGGGGCGTGGTCGTGCGCCACCTGAGTAGGCAATACAGCTCCTGGAGGGCCCAGGAGAGCCTTGACGGTTTTCTCAAAGAACATGGCATTCTCGGCATATCCGATGTGGATACGAGAGCCATAACAAAGCACATCAGAAGCAAGGGGGCCATGCGCTGCGCCATCACCACGGAGCTGGGTGAAAATCTGGATCAAAGCATGGAGCAGGCCTGCCAGTTAGCTCTAGAGAGCCCCAAAATGGAAGGTCTAAATCTAACCGGAGAGGTAACTTGCCCCAAGCCCTACACCACCGGTGAAGGCAAATATGCGGTGGCGGTTATGGACTTCGGAATCAAGCGAAATATTCTCGAATTGCTTGCCGCTTCGGGGTTGAAGCTTACAGTCTATCCCGCAGACACAAAAGCTGAAACCATATTAGCTACTAAACCTGATGGCATTTTCCTTTCCAACGGTCCCGGAGATCCGGCCGCTTGCACCGCCATCATTGAAGAGTTAAAGCAACTTATCAGTTCAAACACACCAATATTCGGCATCTGCCTCGGACATCAGCTACTCTCACTGGCCCTGGGAGCTAGCACATACAAGCTCAAATTCGGCCACCGGGGAGGAAACCAACCTGTGAAGAACTTGGACACTTCCAGAGTTGAAGTCACTTCCCAGAACCATGGGTTTGCCGTGGATGAAAACGGCTTTCCTAAAGACCTCGAAATTACCCATATCAACTTAAACGATAAAAGTATCGAGGGATTCAAGCACAATTCCTTACCTATATTCGGAGTTCAGTACCACCCGGAGGCCAGTCCTGGACCCCACGATTCGAACTATCTTTTCGAGCAATTTTTCAACCTTATAGACAACACCCAGATAGCGAGGGTTTAATTTGTACAAACTAGCAATTTTTGATTTCGACGGCACTCTGGTGGACTCAGCCCCGGGAATTGTCGAGATCATGTATCAAGTTCAGAAAGTTTATGGATTTCCCGACTCCGTGGTTGACGCCTGGAAACAATTGATAGGCGTTCCCTTGAACGAGCAGGCCAGAATAATTCTGCCCGGTGAGAAACCCGGATTCCATCTCGAAGTGGCAGACAAATACCGGGAGCTTTACAACTCCCAGGCGGTGGAGCTCTGTCCACCATTTCCAGCTCTAGCGGAAGTCCTTGATCGGCTGAGAACCTCAGGCATCCTTACCACAATCGCGTCATCAAAACGAAAGTTGATCATAGATCCAGTGTTGGAACACCACAAACTGGAAGGTTTCTTCCATCTGGTTTTAGGAGCAGACTGTGTGAGCAACCACAAACCTCATCCGGAACCGGTTCTAAACACATTGAAGCGACTGCGGTGCGAACCGGAAGAGGCAGTGGTCATAGGTGACAGCAAGTATGATCTCGAGATGGCTAAGAATGCCGGGGTAGACGCCATCGGAGTCACCACCGGAATTCACACTAAAGAGACCCTGCATTCCACTGAACCGGCCGCGGTGGTCGACACCCTTCTGGAAGCTCTCGAGCTAATATTGCAGGGCAAGAAAAAAGCAGCCTGAAACAAGAGATAAAACTGATAGAAATTTCCAATAAGTTGGTCTAAACAAGCCGACTATATTAAAGATGGCTTTGCTAAGATGTTCAGCACATTTTCCCGGTCTATTTTATGGATTCCGGAACGCCGACCGTGGTGCTCAACCTTATAAATGTATTCGTCATCACCAGCTAATCTGAGCTTTCTCCTACCCCTGTTTTCTGCGGGTCTGATTTTGGTCGGTTCATTTCAATTATTAGAACCAGCCCAGGCCAGCGAATTAGAAACGGGATCAAGCGCAAATTCTAAGCCTTTAGAGATAACCACAGAGACCGAAGACATTAACATCACATATGACTCCGGTCTGGCCCAGGAGCAAGTGAAAAAATTCCCCGATGATCCGGAAGCACACTTTGTGCTTGCCGTGGCTCTTACTCGTTCAAGCAAACTGGAAGAAGCTTTTAAAGAGATCCGCATAGCCAGACGATTGGCCCAGGCCAGGGGTGGACCTGATTACTTCAACGGAATGATCCAAGAGTACGAAAAGATATTGACTTACTATCCGGAAGATAACCGTATTAGATACCATCTTGCCTGGGCGTACTACATGAAGGCCTATCTTCTTGCCGAGTATTCCAAGCGAGTTATGGTGGCTGAACAGGCTCAGATAGCGGCTCAAAGTCCCGACACCAATAAGTCGAAAGAGTCGGATGAGAAAGAGAAGAAAACGCCCCCTCAACCGAGAACTAAAGAGTGGCATAAAGAATGGGTTGCTTCGGTCATCGAGAAGCCCGAAGCCGAAGGAGCCAATGGGCCGGGCAAAGATTTATCGCAACAACAGAAGTCTGAAAAAACGGCTGAATCAACTGAAACTCCATCAAATAAGAGCGTCGATAATTTGGAGAAAGCCAAAAGGAAGAAGCCCTCTTCCAGCACTGCAACTTCTTCCAGCCCTGTCAAGGATCTGACCGCCATGGAGCAGGTGATGAGAAAAGCTGCACCATCAGCAGTGCCTCACATTAAAAAGTATTATCAATCCGCCCTCAGTAATTTAGATGAATTACTTGTAAGGGAGCCTGGTGATGTCTGGGCGAGACTCTACCGAGCGCACCTGAGAGCCGAGTATACCGGCGATTTAGATGCCGCCATGAATACCTGGCAGAAAGTCCAGCGGGAACATCCAACCAATCCTGCCGCCTATTTTTTTCTGGGTGAGGGTTACCTCAAAAAAGGGAACTTGAGGGAATGTCTCACCAATGTGTCGAAAGCGATCGCCCTCCGGGCCGTGGGAAACTGAGGTATTTCAATGTTTGCCCTGCTCCTAGAAAAAGCTAAGCCGTACTTAAAACTGGGTCTTGCCCTGGGGATTCTCCTTGGCCTGAGCGGATTTATCTATTTTGCCTATGAAAAAGCCGAGAGAGACATGGAATACTTCGACAAAACCAAAGACGAAAAGACCATGTCCGAAGACATCACCGTGGATGACTACGAACTGAAAGAGGTGGATGACCAGAACAGACTTCAGTGGCAGCTCAAAGCCAAGAAGGGTGTTCGAGTGCAGAAGACTAGAGATGTCGCCTTGAAGAGCGTAGAAGTCAAGTACTATAACGAAGGTAAAGTTAGTTTGAAATTAATCGCTCCAGTCGGCAGAGCAAATGAAAATACTCGAATTGTCATACTGAGTTCGGATGACAAGGATAAAGTACTTGGAATCGGGGTGGAAAAACAGACCCGTCTTGAAACTAAGGAAATGAAATTAACGGAAAAAAATCAGTTTATAGCCACCGGGGGTGTTAACATCGATTGGCCCGGGGTAGCCAAGGTGACCGGAGACAAAGCTGAAGGCGTGATGTCAGCCACCAGATTTGTGGACCACCTAATTATTCGCGGTAACACTCATGCTCGTTTGAGAATGTAAGCTCATCTATGGTAATGAATACACGGGAAAACAAATCCTTTATATACTCGACTCTGGCACTTCTGTCGCTGTTTGTGTTTTGCATAGGCACGATTCCCGGCGCCCTGAGCCAGGCTGAAGATGGTCAGATCGACATCCGGGCGGAGGAACAAGAGTTCGCCCAGGATCATGTTGTGGCAACCGGAAAAGTGCGGGTTGACTACGGCGATACGGTTATAGAAGGTCCCAAAGCGACTCTCTACAGGGACGAAGCAGGAGCCGCATCCAGTGCGGTTTTTACCGGCAATCCTCGCCTCAAGCAAGGCAGCAACAGAATTAGAGCGGCTAAGCTCACCTTCAACGTCAAAACCTCAAGCATTCTTGCCGAAGGCAACGCTCACTCCGAAGTCTTCACCAACGATTCAGGTCCGCCTCCGGAAGAGGATGCCGACAAAGAGAACGCTAAGAAGGAAGAAAAGCCCCAGGCAGCGGCTTCCACCAGTAAGAACGAAAAAATCATCACCGACTCCCATAGACAGGAATATGAGAGAGATACGGGTAAGTTTGAAGCCCACGGCAACGTCAGGGTGAAAACCGGCGACATCAGAGTACGCTCCAACCATATGAAGATCGTCTACGGGACCGACCGCAAAGCCGAAGCTGCGATCTTCACCGGTCATGCTGAAGCACACCAGGGCAAGAACATCACCCAGGCCGACAGAATCACCTACTTCCTCACAACCCAGAGACTCCAAGCCACCGGGAATGTCCGTTCCAAAGTAATAGAAGAGCAATCAGACGCCACCGACGGGGTCAACTCTCCTGCCAAAGATGGTCCGGAAGTATTGAAGAAGAAGACAGCTAGCCTGCCTAAAAAAGATACCAAGATCAAATTCGTGAGCTTCGGAGACACCGATAATGTAGACGCTCCTGTCTTTATCTTCTCCGACTCCCAGGACTATAACAAAGAGACCAACCGGATGGACGCGGTGGGCAATGTCAAAGTCTATTATAAGGATACGAAAGGCAGGGGTCCCAGAATCGCGCTGCTTAAGAACAAATACGGCAAGGCGGAACGTGTCATCTTTACCGGTCGCTCTCAGATAGCCCAACCGGGACGCAAGTGGATTGGAGACCGAATCACACTCACCCTGGAAGACAGGAAAGTGCTGGCCGAGGGCAATACCAAAGCCATAATCGTTCAAGACGATCCTACAAAACGAAATGATGTAAGACCGGCCCAGACAAAGCCGCCTGCTCCGGACTTCAATAAATTCGGCAGTCAGCTTGCCGGCACCGGTAATCAAACCAGGTAATAGTAAGGTAACGGACAATGACTCAGACCCAACTCCCGAACTCCAATGATGTGGCCACCGCCACCAAGACTCTCACCATAGATGGGCTTCAAAAAAGCTACGGTGGAAGAAGAGTGGTAGACGGTGTCAGCTTTTTTGTCAGACGGGGTGAAGTGGTCGGTCTCCTGGGTAGAAACGGTGCCGGGAAAACAACCTCCTTCGACATGGTACTGGGTCTGGTGAAACCGGAGAAAGGCACAATTCGTGTCGGCGATGCCGATATGACAAAGCTTTCCATTCACAAAAGAAGCCGGCTTGGAGTCGGTTACCTACCCCAGGAAAACTCCACCTTTCGTAAGCTCACCGTTTATGAAAACATGCAGATGATTCTCGAGCTGCGCAACATACCGAAGAAACAGCAGCGCGAAAAGATTATCAACCTCCTTTCTCAGTTCAGCCTCGAGCACCTGGAGACGGTACAGGCTGTGCAGCTCTCCGGTGGTGAGAGAAGACGTCTTGAAATAGCCCGTACTCTGGCTGCTGAGCCTGAGTTCATTCTCCTCGATGAACCCTTCACCGGTATCGACCCGATCTCAATCGCTGATATCCAGGGGCTGATTAGAAGAATTAGAGACGAGTGGAACTTAGGAGTTCTACTTACAGACCACAACCCGAGAGCGACACTGCATATTACAGACCGAGCTTACTTAATTGACCGGGGCAAGATTCTGGTGGCCGGAACTTCAGAAGAAGTGGCCCAGAGCCCGGTGGCGAAGAAACATTACCTAGGTGAGGACTTTACTCTATGAGCTTACAGGTTAAGCTTCTGGATCGATATATTGCCAATGAATTCTGGCAGCCGCTTCTGTTCGGTATCGGTATCGTAACAGGGGTCTGGTTTGGTGCTGACCAGTTGAAGACCATCTTCAACTTAATCATGCGCTCCGGCGTTCCTCTTGATCTTGCTTTCACCATCATCGGTCTTCATTTGCCCGCCATCATCGTGATGACGATTCCTATCGGTGTGCTCCTCGGTACTCTGCTAGTATTCAACCGCCTCTCCGGAGATTCGGAGATTATCGCTCTGAGAACAAATGGTGTCAGTTTCTATCGGATAATGGTGGCACCTTTGCTCTTCGGTCTTTTCACCAGCTTTGTCAGCTTCGGCTTGAATGAGTTGGTGGTACCGGTAGCCAACCGCACCGCTAAAAAACTACAGTTTCTCGCCCTGTATAAAGCGGAGATGCCTTCCGGCACGGCAAACTTCACTTACATGCAACGGAACAAAAATCTCCAACTGGAGCGAATTTATTATGTCGATAAATTCAACGGAGAGAAGCTGGATAACGTTATCATCCTCGACTTCACCCGCAACCAGTTAGTGCAGATTATCGCCGCAGCAGAAGGTATTTTTAAACACGGCGAATGGATACTGGAGAAAGGTCGTACCTACGCGGTGAGCGGCTCAAGCGACGTCACCAGGATTTTGCAATTTGAGAAATTGAGAATTCCAGGAATACAGAACGCTCAAAAATTGATGGAAGCAGGTCATATTCTACCAACAGAGATGAACATGTGGGAGCTGGGTGACTACATAAACAACTTGAAGCAAGCCAACGCGCTCTCCAACGACATTCTTGTGCGCTACTACCAGAAGTTCTCCCAGCCCCTGGCCTGTCTCATTGTAGCCCTGGCTGGAGCCCCTCTGGGACTACTTGGTCGAAGGTCAAGAAGCAACGTTGGTCTAATCTACTCGGCGGTCATCGTCTTCCTCTACTATGTGCTCCAATCAACCTCCGGAGCCATGGGAGAAGCCGGTCGAATCCATCCTATGCTGGCAGCCTGGTTGCCTAATATCGTAATAGGAACCCTGGGTATGATAATCCTCTACTTCAAGGCTAAATAGCGCCAATTTTATAGGTCCGAAAGAGGCTGAGATTGAGCAACCCATACGGTCAATATTAGCTCCACTTAAGGTTCTTAATAAAAAAAATGCCATAGATGGGTATTTTTCAGCCGGGCTGGGAAAAACCGCATTGACGCTGAAACGTTCTATATATAGTCTTTTCATACGATCCTTTTCTTGAGTCGATTTCTTAGGAGAGTTTCGATCCCCCCTGTTAGGGACTATAAAAGTTGGCGACCAATACCCAAATATCGGAATCATTAGTCAGGAGAAAGCGCTCTAGCAGACGTCCCTGGCTCATTATTGCCGGTGCAATCGGTCTTGTAACCCTTCCTGTTCTACCTCTTAAATTCCTGGGAATTCCCGGACCGGACTTCTCTGGAGTCACGGATCTCGGCAGAGCCGTATTCAAGAAAATTACCGGAACCATTCCACATGGTCAGGACAAAGTTCATAAGGCGGCGAAAACCCACGGCAACCATGTCGGGCTGGCCAGCACCGATGTCGAATTACTGGACAAAACTGCCCAGACACTTTTACGTAGAGTATCGGACGATCCAAATGACCCCAGCCTGCACAATAGATTGGGTCTCACCTTCTTAGAGCTGGGCGAGAATCATTCGGCGGTAACCCATTTCGAAGAAGCCGTCAAAGTTTCAAAAGCAAAGATCTCAAAATTGAGAGCCAAAGCCAACGCCGCAAGGTCCAAAAAGAATCTCACCGCGGCAGCCGAATACATAACCGAAATTTCTGCGCTAGAAGTCCAACTCTCTGCTGCCCATGGCAGTCTCGCCCGGGTATATGAGAGACTTGGCCAAAACGAAAAGGTTATCCACCACCTGAACGAGCTTGATCGAGAAGTGAAACTATCACGATCATTCACTCCCGGACAAACAGCCAGACCGACAAATTCATCTACCGATGACGGATCTCGCTTGAACGCCACCACGGCCAGTATCTTAGCCAGAGCCAACGCCTTGAAAGAAGCTGGTCGTCTGCAAGATTCCATCAAAGAGTACAGTAGGCTGATAAACCTGGCGCCAAAACTGGCTATAGCTCACTTCGAACTTGGCATTACCGCTTTTGCTGCTCACAATTATTGGCTGGCAGAAAAAGAATTGAAAGAAGCGATCAATCTCAATCCGAACAATGCCACCGCTCATAATGCCCTCGGAAACGTCTATTCCCAGACTGACAGAATGGATAAAGCGAAGGAATCATATACCAAGTCCCTGGCTTTAGATCCAAGAACAAGCTCGGCAGCATTCAGCCTCGGCAATATATACGCTTCCAAAGGAAATTATGAGGAAGCCCGCGACGCATTTCAAAAGGCTGTCGCCATCGAACCAAACTCGGCATATGCCCATAATAATCTGGCCACCATGTACTCCCTCACCGGAGACTACAACTCGGCCATAGGAGAGTTTAAAACAGCAATCTCTTATTCTCCCCAGATGGCAAGTGCCCATTACGGACTTGGTCTTGCCCTCATGAATACGAAACACTATCGGGAAAGTATTCCATCTTTCCGCCGGGCGCTGGCCCTCAATCCGAGCCTTGTGGATGCACACAATAAGCTGGAATTAGCCCAAAAGAAAAGCCGTACTCTTTGACCTTGAGAATCTAAGCGAAGCAGATACGTGAAAGCCAAGCGTTCCATCATCCTCACAGGTATGCCCGGCAGCGGCAAAAGCGAGTGCGGCAGAGCCCTTGCTGAAGTTATCTCTTCCGGAATCTTCTTCGACACCGATGCCATAATTGAGTCGGTAACCTCGACATCCATAAGCAAGCTTTTCGAGGAAAAAGGAGAGTTATTTTTCCGCTCCCTGGAAAATCATCTGGTGGACAAAATGCTTGAGTTTACCGAGCCATCAAAAGCCAGGCGAACGGAGATAGACGGTTCAGAAACTTTTGGAGAGACTCTGGAGTCAGCTCTAGATAAGGCTCTCACTCCCCTGCTTCGCTCCATAAGCGACGGGCAATTACCGATCATCTCCACCGGCGGCGGACTTCCCATAGAAAGAGACAATATGGAAAGGCTGAGAAGAATAGGTTGGACTGTTTTTCTCGACTGCAAGTTGGAGACATTGACTGAAAGACTAGAAGGAGACCAGGCCAGGCCACTATT
>JAUIJG010000077.1 GCA_030431355.1 bacterium | reverse complement strand
GCACCCTCTTAGAATACTGGGCTATCAAGCTATCCGGCTTCAACTGTATCACCCTTCTGTATTCGGAGAGGGCTTCCGGTCTTCTGCTGGTCTTCAATAAACAATTGGCGTAATAGTAATGAGCATCGGCAGATGCGGCATATTCGCCCTGGAGTAAATCTTCAAAAAGCTCAGCAGCCTGGACATAGTGCTTGGTCTTGTAATAGTGAATGGCATGATCAAATTTTGCCGAAGCGAAAGCTTCACCGCCGCTTATCACCACGGCACCTATAACCAGAGCAAGCGAATGTTTGGCACTAATCTTCATCAATTCGCCACAGGAGCTGACAACAGAACCGATACTAGAATAGATACGGACCTTCTATAAGATTATATATTACCTGTCCAGGACCAGAAACTTAGAACTTTCGACCTGGCGTTCGTCACCTTAAAGTTACTTTGGCGCGATACTATGAAGCTCAACCCGGTGTTGGCAGTGTAAAAGAGTAAATATCCGGGAGTTTCATCTATATGACAAAACCTATTAATTCAGCCGTTAATTCAGTTCTATTACTACAAAGACTAAATGACATTACTAAAAGTTGTGACCACGCCTATAGAAGATCTCTAAAAAAGGGAGAATCCGGCAATTCGGTGACCGCCCCGGGCGGCAATTCTTCCTCGCTCTACGGAGACGAGAACTTCCGGAAAGATACCCAGCTGAGATCATTGAAGCTGGGAGAACTCCTGGTGGATTTTGGAGTAATCACAGAAGAGCTCTTGAAGGACGCCCTGGAAGAAGCATCCCTCCACGGCATTCCCCTCGGTCGCGTTCTTGTCATGTCGGGCTGGGTAACCCAGAGACAGGTCAATTGGGTGATTCAACTGCAATCTATGTTGCGCGATGAAAGCATCTCCCAGCAAATTGCCATTCAAGTGGCAGACTTACTGGTAAGCTCCAACATGAGCCTGGAAGAAGCGCTTGAAACCACGGGCTGCCTCTATGCCAGAGACAGACGTCACGCAAAGCTGGGAGATATTCTTGTGGAGGCTGATCTTATAAGCGCCGAAGATCTTGAAGAGGCGATGCACAAGAGTCAGCACCTGGGACTGCCATTGGGAAGAGCGCTGTATCTTGCCGGTTTAGTCTCCGCCACTATTCTCGATACCGCTGTCAACGCTCAACGTTTCATCCGAGAAGGAAAAATAGAGCGAGAAGATGCGGTCCATGCAATCCGCAGAGCTTATTTAAGGCAGGAGCTGGATCCAAATAGCTCCCGCACAGGCAACCACATATACAATTCCACAAGAGGAATAAAGCTGGGAGAGCTTCTGGTCTTGGCTGGTATCATAAGCGAGGCTCAGATAGACTACGCTGTGGAGCTTGGTCTGGTGAACAATTTGCCAGTGGGCAAGGTCTTGAAAGATCTGGGACTGATCTCCGATAGGACCCTGGAGAATGCTCTTGTACTGCAGGTTATGGTACAGGAAGCCAGCCTCAATGCCCAGGAAGCAGCATATGCCCTCATAGACACACATTACTATGGACACTCGCTAACCACCGCCATCGGCCAATGCACCGAGAAGGACAGGAAGAAACAGGTCATCGACTTCAAAGACTTTCTGGCAGGTACCGGAATTCTCACCCGCCAATCCCTGGATGAGACACTGAAACAAGCCATGGAGAGCCCCTATCTAGTAACAAAAGCCCTGACTTTTATGGGAGTTCTGGACGAGTCGACCATGCAAGTAGCCATCTGTCTTCACTTCTACATCAAAGAGAATCTGCTCAGCTTCGAAGAAGCAATGCTGGTCTTTGAGAACGCCACCAGAAATAGTTACTCTGTTGATGAAAGTATGAAAGAGCTAGGCATGGGTCTGAAGCTTACATGCAATAGCAATAAAGATAATCCTTGTAAGGAGCAACATAGACCGATGCTGGACATTCTCAGTGTGGAGAACCTGAAGGATCTTTCTGTGGCATAGAAACCGCTAGAAGAACTTTCGCCTAAATTGACTCAGTTCATGTCTAAGAATCGGCTTACTCGAATATATTCAGTTCGATAGCATGCCTGAAACCACTATCTGCTCTGCTCAAAGGCACCGAAAAGACAAAAGCCCGCTCGTCGGGCTTTCTATGCCCATGGAGAGAAACGATGGCAGAAATAGGTATGAACGCAAATGTCTTCCCTGATAAAGGAAGCACCACCCTGGACACCCCCAACGCAGCATCTGTAGAGACTGGAAACGGGGTCCTCTTGTCCCAGTCGATTTTTGCAGAGAGAGTGGAAGAAGCACAACATCCGACTCCCACCGAGATTGACCCAGACCAGAAAGATTCCCCTCATCCGGACCCACTCAAAGAGCGGTTACCGACGGGGGCGGTTGGCGGTATATTGAACCTCCAGCTTCACCCACTCAAAGAGCTATGGGACAATAGCGAAAACAGTATCACCCGTCTGATCCCTGAAATACAGGAACTGGACCAGACCTGGAAACCTGTCTATGACGAGATCGTAAAGTCAGAGGGCTATGGTCTCAATCTGGATTTTCAGCGCACCACCAACGATATCTACAACCATGTCCATGTACTAACCCCAGAATCGGAGAGAGATGCTCTCTGGACCAACGTACTCGGATTTATGAAAGGAGATAAAGAGGCTGAAGCCGCCCTTGGCCAAGATCCAAGAGCCCTGGAGTTAGCCGGGAAAATGAAAGAGATCATTTCAAATCCGAATTTCAGGGACTTCAAAGATATAGCCGAGGCGGTCAGTCCCTTGGTTGAATTCTCTATTCAAGGAAGAGAGATCCTGGCAGAAGAGTCAGCGCGCCAGGGTGAGGCCGGCGCCAGCTTGCAACTCAGCCTGGAAGCTACCCAGCTGAGAAATTTTGTGGAGAGCATGCAGAAGAAAGGTCCACTGAAAATACTGGTGAATGATTCAGATTCCAGAATCTAAACTCTGCTTCTATAAATCAATTCGCTCTGGCAACTTCTTCCCGGAACACTTTAGCCCGGGCAAGACCTAGATAACGTGCAACGAAATCATTTAACTCGACAGCGTTATTATTTGGCACCATGTACGGCCATATCAAACCGGAGACAGTTGTCTCATCCACCATCTTGCCACCCTCATTCTTCTGGAGCATGGTGACGGCTATATCGAGAATATCGTTCTTTAAATGTTCGGGAATGTTTCTATCGGCAATATCATAGAAAACATGGTCCATGGCTTCGCTGTACTCTTTGGCGAAGATGATGTTGTCCTCCAATCCGCTGTCTTTTAGAACTTTCAATCCTTTAGGATGACTGACTAGAGTGGCGGCAAACACGTCATCTTTATTGACTCCTGCATAATCAATCAAATCGCTAAGCACATCAGCAGTCTGGCCGCCCGAGTAGACACCGTCATCAAGATAGACGATTTTCTTGCCGTTCAACTTGCCTTCGCGAGCCAGCTGTATCGCGTGCTCCATGGGAATAAATCGTGGATCCTGCGCGTCCATGCCGTTGGCTGCCTTAAACACGGACGTGACCAGCATGTTACTGCCACCGTCACTGGTTTTAGTGACGAAAACCACATCATCAAGGTCTCCGCCAAATCTCTCTTCTAGCTTGGTCTTCAGGGTACTGGCATGGTTGGCGATGTCAGCAAAAGAGATTTTTTCGGTGGCGCTGTCGGCAATCAATGCGGCTTCCTGGGCGGTCATATTGACACTATCGCCAAATCCACTACCTATGGTCTGCTTCCTGAGAAGATAAGCAAAAGCCCTGGCGTCTACAACCCTGGCATCTTCAATCTCCTTGCTCAAATTGGCCAGACTGGTCTCAGACTGACCGGCCGAGTCGACTCTCGCTTTCAAGATCCTTATCTTATTCTCGCTCATTCCAGCCATTTCATTCTTCAGAAGCCTGGTCAGCAGAAGCTCCTTCTCAGGATCTGTCAGATCAGACTTAATTATTCGGTTGCGGGCATTGAGCATATCGTCCACGGTGACATTATCCCTGGTGAATGCTTCAAGAAACTTGGTACCACTATTGGTCCTTGCTATCAACTCAAGCTCTTCGGGGCTCACTTCATCGCCAAGCTTGGCTGACGCGTCAATTCTTCTGGAAAAGGCTTTCAAGCCCTCTGCGGTCATCTCCTCCTCAGGGAAAGCGCCTCTGATAACGCGCAATTCTGAGGGACTCATGGATATCAGCTCGGTGGCCGACGATGAGACAGCCTCATCCACCGAAGCCACCGGCGATAAGTTCTCTATATCCGCAGCCTTCAAGGCATTAACTCCACTATTGATTTTAGCCTGGATCTCAGGGGTTACTTTACCGCCATTTGCCCTTATCACAGCCAGATCAAGGAGATTAAGACCGCTGTCAAAGCGCATCAGATCCTCAGCCCGTGGAGATTCAAGATACATTCCCTGGTCAACATAATCAGACCAGGATTGCATCAGGGATTCATCGGCCGTGTTCTCGAAATTATCGAAATAGACACCCGGATTGCGGGGATCGATGATACTACCATCGGGACCATGGGTCACATGAACATCTAACTCCACTCCGGTTTGTTTGCGGAAGATATAGGCAAGTCCCTGGCCGATACTGCCGTCTCCCTGAACAAAGACACCGACTCTCTGACCAGCTCTGAAAGCAGTCAACCTATCGGCCTGGGAGTAGAAGGAATCTTCCATATCTCCAGCCAGCCCCTCAAACTCGGATCGTAGACTTCTGACGGAGAGATATGGGGCCCGCTGCCTCATCAGCTCCCGCAAATAGGGAAGATCTTCGGCCGGCACAGACTTATACAAGGATTCCAACGCTTCCACCGTCTCTGAGATCTCGCTATCGGAAGTTCCGGCGACCTTCCTAATCATCCGCTGTACGGAATCATAGGTTGTAGGAAGACCATCAACTTCGGTGGCGTATGCGGCTCTACGAAACGCTTCGTTCACTATGGATAGATTGTCCGGAGTAAGTTCCGAGAAAAACTCTGGTTTGAAATGACCCAGGAATGTCTGGGCGGAGGCAAGTGTTTCAAGACTGGACTTGAGCCTGTCGACCTCATTCATATTAATTGATAGTTCGTTGGCGGAACGCCTGATTGCGGCAACCATATTGGTGCGGTCGCTGGCGCTTGCGTTTACAAGTTTATGGGTGAGTTTAGAAGCAAACTGTTCATCGGCCGGACTGACTCCGGTAATCTCAAAGAAGGCTCTTCGGAAAGAGGCTGCGTCTGATGCGTTCAACTGCCTTGTCAGATTTCGAATCACATCAGGCAAGGCGTTTATCTGCTGAATCTTTAAACTATCATCCACGGAGGTGCGCCTGGTGGACACATCGACAAAGTCATTCAGATATCGGCTGAAAGTCTCTCTTGCTTCTCTCAGATGCGGCTGTGCATCTCCGACCCGACGCATGTGTACCAACACATCGTCACTCATCCTGGACATCAATTTCTCATATTTGTCTCTGGTTCTAATTGAGCCGGATACTTCCAGCATGGCAGCCAGCACATTTGCTTTGGCGTGGGTATCCCTGCCCTGGAATCTCTTCTCCGTACCGGAATATAGAGACTCAAAAATCCTCTCCGAGCTAACACCTTCCCTCTGCAGCATCTCAAGGGTCTCTCTGGGAGCAGCACCGGTCAGACTGGCTATCAACTCCGGCTTACGTCCCGGGCTCATCGGTTCAGCCGCTTTCCAAATTTGAGAAATCTGAGTAGAGAGTTCGGCTTTTGAAATCTGACCGGATAAATTCAAATCACCGAGTCGCCTGGCGCTCAGATGAAGAATAGCTTCGGCAACATCCGGCTTACTGGCTTTGATATGCCTGGAAGCGATAGTGACAAGCTGCTCCACCTGATGGGCTGTGAGACTGCCTCCAATATCGTATTCTTTGAGAGCGACGAAGAACTCTTTGGGGGTATCTATTCTTGAGAGGTCATCAAGCACATCGTCGGTCAAAGGCTTTTTGCCGAAGAGGCTCCGCCGTTTCGCCATAGCAGACTGTTCAAGGTCTCCCGAGCGCAGTCCGGTTCTACCGGCAATATCACGTGGCAACACCTCATCCGGTGTCTCAATATCCAGGGCACCTCTTTGACGGGCTGCTCGACCAACCAGACGGTCGGCGATGGCCGCCTCTTGTTCATGCAGGGTGCCGGCGTATCGACCATAGGCCTGCTGCCGCACTCTGTTGAGTCCACCGAGCCTGTTGCCCAGGGCTTCCACAAGAACTTGTCTGGCCTCTTCGGCGCTGAATCCAGCTTCGAGATCCAGGCGCTTCATCATCACTCTCAGAACCTCTTCCGGTGCCGCTTTGTCACCAAACATTCTCTCCAATAAGCGCTCGGTCTCAGGACCGGACTTATTGAGAGAATCGATAAGATCCGCTGCTGCACTTCTTGCCTCGGGACTATCAGAAACGATCTCACTCAGTCTGTTTTGAATAAAACGATACTGATCGGCTGTCTCACGCAACACCGGACCGACCGGCTCAATATTTGCGATGCCGGAAAGTAATTCTTCGGCCCTCACTTTCTGGGCGGCATCCAGAGAATTTCCATTTCTCTCTTTCAAAGTATCGGAGATAAACTTATGCCAGCGGGCTGTCTCGCCTGCAGAAACCTTATGTCCTGTCTCTGCCTCATACCTTGCCGCCAGGGCATCCACATCACTCTGGCTGAATCGGGTCCCTATCTTTAGATCATCGGCTAGTAAGGAGAGTATTTTCTGATCTTGTTCGGCGTGATTCAGTTCATGGAAGACTTTGCGCACAAAGTCTTCGCTATTGCCACGCAACAAATCTCCGGTGAGAACTTTTATATCACCGTTTCGATAGGCGGCACCAGATTCGCTCAGATCACCATATCTTCGAATTCTTACCGAAGGTAATCCATTTGCTTCGGTAAATTGATCGACTGCTTTTTGAAGCTCTCTGGTCCGTTCATAGAGTACCCTATTTACTTCTCTGGCTTTAGCGCCATGCACATCCCTGGCATCAAAATAACGCATGGCAACAGCTCTAACATCATCAGGCTGACCTTCCAACGCCTTTAATACCACATCTCTTTTGTAGATATCATTGGCGGGGACCTTGCCTTCCAGAAGTGGCTTAATACCGGCATTGTAAGAAGCAAGACTGGTATCGAGGGCGGCTTCACTTTCTTTAACCGCACTCACCATCGGTGAAAGGTCTTCCCAGTTTCTAGTGACGCTCAACACATCGTTGGCAAAGCCGTCAACCACTGCCTGATCAGCCAGCGGTCTTTCAAAGGGGGAGATATCGTCGGCTATTCTTTGAACTCTAAGTTCATCAGAACTCAGATCCCTGGGCGGCTGCCAGAGGGGGGCATCCGGTCCTGTCCTCAATCCGGTGTCATCAGGGCTAAAGTCTAATCTTTCTGTCGGAACACGCTCAAGTCTGCCATTGGCCGCGGGTCCGACTCGTTCGGCTCCGCTATTCGGTCTTCTCGGTGGAACTTCATCCAAAGCTCCGTCTGCAGTGCGGGGAACACTTATGTCGTCGGCTGTGCCGCTCAAACGCCGGAGACCATAACCGCCAAGTCTGAACACACCGGACATGGGCACTGCAAAACCGGCTCCCATGGTGGCTGTCATAGCCAACCTGGTGGTGTCAATCTTACCGGTGGTCACCCACTGGTCGCCGATGTCTCCCACAACTGCACCACCGGAACCTGCCAGTCCGTGCAGGCCATAGAATCGTCCCTGGTTTAGAAGATTAGATCCAAGGGCTGATACCCTTCCTCTAGCAGCAGCCTGCTCCACGGTCTCAGCCACGGCTCTGGTGGCAGTAGACTGCAAAGCTCCTTTGAACTCCTGGGACAGAGCCCGGGCCATGGCGGCGCGAGTGGTATCATCGAGACCGTTAACCCCTTTCAGCCTTTGCACTATGGCGTCATCGGCAACACCACGGTGACCGCTGGTGATAGCCTGCTGCACCACTTTGACAAAGCCCTGGGATACTTCGGCTTTTACCTCTTGACTGAGACCGCTGAAGGCGGCATCACCAAGCACGGTGGTGGTTGTGCGACCAGCGGCGGCTGTGCCCAGCCTTGCTACCTTGACCAGATGCTCAGGTCCAAGAATATTGGCCGCGGTAAGTGCGGAGAATTTTATGAAATCTCCGGCCAGCTCCCGGGCTCCGGAGTGGTCATTGCCTTTCAGTACGTACTTGGTACCGGCTCCAACCACACCACCGGCAGCGATAATCGCATAGAGACTGGTACCTCCGCTAAACGGCGCGGCGACCAGAGCTCCTGCCGTGATAATGCCCATGGCCACGGTCTCCGATGTCGACTCTTTTGACTCGCGGAAGGCTTCCAGGGCTAGCTGCATGGCTTCTTGATGAACTTTCAGCTCTTCGGGACTAAGATTACCGTCTGCTTTCCACTTAGCTTCCTCAAAGTCACTCCTTGTCTGAAGATGCATGGTATTGGTGTCTCTGGTTAGAGCTGCACCGATACCACTGTCGGAACTATCAATCACTCTATTAAAGTGCAAGTGAGTCTGCTCGGCATCCCATTCGCCGGTGCGGGTCAGACGTATAAAGAGGGCGTCCTCACCGTGAGCTACTTTCTGAAGTAAGTCATGACGCAACTGCCCCTGATACTTATCCGCATAATCACGGACGACTCGGCTGCGCTCTTCCGTGGACATCTTCTCAAGTAAAACTCTCACCTCTTCTTTGCCGACGCCACCATCGACGACAAAGGCTCTGATTCTATCCTCAGGCTTCACCGCGCCCTGTTCAATCAGCTTCTCGGCAAGCTCTCTCTGTCCAGCAGTCATCGGCTCAAGCAGTGCGTCTCTTTCTGCTTTGTTCTGCTGTAGCGTCGCGAATCCGGAGGGGGACAATTCTAAAACGCCCTGCTTGAAGTACTCGTCTAGATGAAACTTTTGAGTAGTTATCGATCCGTCGGCTTGTTCACCGATCATATCCGCCTGACGCTCACCGTTACTCATCTCCTGGTAGATAAGTTTGAGCGAGGCCGTATCTAGCCTTCCGGTTGCGAGCAAAGGCTCTACAAATTGTTTATAGACTTCAGCACCACCTACGATGGCTGTGGCAGCCTCTCTAAATGCAGGATCATCGGCAAGTTCAGCCTGAAGTTTGCCGTCTTTATCCCCGGACAATTCAGAAGCTATCATTTCAAGCGCTTCTTGCCTTGAGAGATCATCTTCTCCCGATCGCCGGTAGAGTTTTTCGGTAATACCAAGTTTCGGAGCCCCGGGCACCGGATTCTCCTTGTCTCCTTCTATCTGAGCAAGAAGACGCTCCGCCGCTTTCCAACTATGGGAATCGGCACCGCCTAAAGTCTTTCTCAACTGGGTTTGCAGTTGCTCCCTGAACTCCGCGTCGTCTCTATAACGAACCCTTTCCTCCGGCTTCATGGAGACTATGGAGTCTACAATGGCGTTTTTGTCGGTGCTGAAAGTATAGTCAGAATCTTTAGCGACCTGGGAGACATCTCGACGGGCTGTGGCCTTAGTGCTCTCAAACACCAACTCTCTGTACTGTTCCAGAGCGGTTAAACCTTCCCTACCGAGACCTCTCAAGAACTCTTCTCTATCCGCCTCGGGGTTGGCATCGATTTTGCGAGCCAACTCCCTGCCATCGAAAAGTGCTTTTAATACCGGATTCTCACGATAGCTCTCCAGAGCACTCTCATCGGCGGAAGATAGCTCTTCCTGACTCAATTCGCCACTCTTTAACCGGGACTCTATCTGATGCCCTTGCTTTAATTTCTGCCAGTCTTCATTTGTGATCTCAGCAAGTTTTGGCACTCTAGACCTTAGTCCATCCAAGTCTCCGCCGTCAATGGCCTCGTTTAGCTCGCCGGCAGCCTTCACCCTCTCTTGCAAGAGAGTTTGTGCCCTGCGCCAATATTGATTAGACCAGACCGAGTCGAAGTTATCTTTCTGGGCTTCCAGCATCCTTGTTAGAAATTCGGAAGAGTACTCACCGTCAGCCCCTTTGGTCATCCCTGAAGTGAGAAGGTCAAAAGTCTTCCGGTTCATGTTTTCGATGATGGTGGCGTTTTCCTGGTGGCTATTGGTCCAGTTGCCTCCGGTGTCGACTATCTTCTGGATGTCGGTGCCGCCTTTTACAAGAACCTGATCTTCATAGCGGTGTGCCTTTCTCTCTTCGCCAAAGTAGTGCGCATCCCTGAACTCTCTTTGCCAATCGTTGTAGTAATCGAGAGCCGTTCGCTCGTCATCTGTCGAGGGACTGGCGCCGCCATCGGCAATCCGCTTGCCCTGGCTATAGAGAAGCCTCTCTTCAGGCTTCATACGCTCCAGAGCGTCTTCCATCGACTTGGCGTCATTGCTGAAGATTCCCACAGCCTTGCGGAACTGGGTTATCGGTCTTAGATCTCCGCGATCCATATAGTCGGTCGCTTCAGTAATCGCATCCTGATCAACATCTACATAAGTGCCTTCATGGGTCTCGGTCACAGTAGTAAATGCGTCTTTGATTTTGGCGGCACCACCATCTTCTCGGAAGCGCTGCCTTCCTTCGTCGGTGGCAAAGCCTTTGGAGGCGGCTTCTCTAAAGTAATCCAGCCGTTTGCCATCGGGACTCTGAAGCGCAGCTTGCATAATCCTGGATTGATCATCTGCGGTTCTGGCATCCACGCCTCTTCTGGCAGCAATCTCAATAAGCTCGCTATGATACTTGTCCCAGCCGGCAATCTTAGCTCCAGCTCCGCCTTCACCATAAAAATCAGCCAGACCGCTGTCATACATGCGACGATGAGCGGCATCTATATTCTGTCTTTCACTCTCCGAAGCAGAGCCGAGAATATGTCTTGTGGAGCTTAGAATCTCTGATTTGCTGCGATCTCGATTCCACCACCAGCGGTCCACTTCCTGGGCATCGACAGCCAGTTGAATCGCGTAGTTCTCTCCCGGAGCACCGGTCCTATCCAGGTAACCTTTAACCTCAGTCCAACGGTGACTATCCAGTCTCCGGTCCATATGCTGCCTGAGCTGCCCACGGCTCGAAGGATTGTACTCGTACTGCACCATGTAGGTCTGTTCAGCATCCAGATCCTTGAGTTGATTGCGGACCTCTTCCACAACGCTGCTGTCCCACCAGTAATCGCGGGTCTCTTTGACCACCCTTGCTCTGGCGCGAACATCAGTGGACAGAGCGTTGTCTATCTTGACTTCGCCATCCAGGCTATAACGCTTGGTATCACCGGTGGAGCGCCTTGCAATCCTGGAACCATCGGATGGGTCTACTCTGACAAAGCCTTTCCATTCGCTACCCGACTCTCTTTGCCGCCAGTCGAAACCGTTATTTGTCCGCCAGGTCTCCACTTTGTCGCCATCAGTCATGATGATTTCCGACAGCTGACCTTTTCGACCAAGAACATCACTCTCCAGGTCGTATTTGTATTGGGTTCGCTTACCATTGCGGTCGAGGGTTTCAGTTATCTTGCCATCGGAGGCTTCACTGATCATCGAGCCGTCAGCAAAGCGGGTAGTGCGGGCACCATCCATCTTAATTTGTAAGTCTGACCCATCCCCGCGTCTCAAGTTGATTGTTCCGTCGGCTCCAACCGTCATCAAACCGGGGATCTTAGTCTTGCCGTCCTCGCTTTCATAGAGAAGTTTGCTCTCTTTTCTCAGCTCTTCATTAAGGACAAATTTAGTACCATTTTCGGTGAACTCAACCGGAATGGTAGAGTCTCCTTCATACTTAAAGGTCCTGGCTCTATCCCCCTGGGTAGAAGCAGTAACTCTATCCTGGGCATCAAATGTGACACTGTTGCCTTCGCTATCGGTCTCTACCCGCCCCTCCAACTCCCCGGATTCAGAGCGCAAAAGCTTTATCGTCTTGGAATCAGTCTCTATCTCCGCAACACGTTTATTTTCATCCAGGGTGAGAACATCACCGTTTGTACGAAAAATCCTGGTCGACTCTACTTCGCCTATATCCGTGCGGACCAGAGAAGCGTTGCTTGCATCAACCCTAATCTTAAACTGTCTCGTCTCGGCGGGCTCCACCGGACTGCCATCGGCGTTGACTTTAGTCCAGTTTGTCTGATCACTGGTAGTCCACTTAAAACCAGAGTCCGCACTATCGGCAAACTCAACAATTTTGTTGTCCGGTGACAACTTAAATGCGAAACTGCGACCGTCTGCGTTGACTATCTCTCTGACTTTTCCATCCGCCACTTCCAGTTTTGAGCCGTCGGCTTTATAAACCGTGCGAAAATCTCTTCCGTCCACATGCCAGTCCCGACTGACATCGCCATTCTCCCCGACAACGAATTTGCCCTGGAAAGACTCTTCCGGTTCACTTCCTTCTTTGACCCAATTGTCGCCATTCCCATCAACTTCGGAGCGTAACCATGTGGAGCCGTCCGGCTCTTTAACTTTAGCCAGTTGTCCTTGATCATCATAGTCAAATTTCCAGGTGTCACCGGATGCGGCATCAGCACTATCGGCGCCTTTGCTTTCAACAATCAGTCCCAGTTCGTTTTTGGTAACACTGGATCCGTCAGAATTCACTTTTGTTCTGAGATTGCTATCCCCGGTAGTCTGCCAGCCATCAGGTCGTCGAGATACGGCTTCCTTGCCCTTCTCTTCGATGATTATGGTGCCATCGTCCTGTACCGAAACCTTGGCTTCAACAACCTCCGTGCTTCCGGGCTTGGTCCATCGGGTGAAATCATCCGCGCCTTCTTGCCCTTCTGTGGCTCCGCTCCGGGCCGGCAATTTGACCAATTGGGTGCCGTCCCCCAGGGTGACGCTAGCAATCGCACCCTTATCGTCGTAGCCAAAACTGCTTCGCTCACCGTTTGCGGAAATAACTTCGCGAACTTTACCCTCGACCTTGACCACGGAAGAGCCATCAAGATTTCGTACTACCGAACTCTTTCCGTCTTTGCTGGAGAAAACCAGATTGCCATCGTCATCGTAATCGATCTCACCTTCATAGGTCCGACCGTCGCTGGCAGTCCAGCTAGATGCATCCTCTCCTTCGCCTCTTCTCCAGGTAATATCGCCTATTTTGACCCGGGTAGATTTGCCGCTCTCAGCATCCCGTTCAACCGTGACCACTTCACCAAGGGCTGTCTCTGTATCTATGATTCGGTTTTCTTGGTCACGAATCACCGTTGCCTTATTGTCGAGAAGTTCTACTTGCAGGCTCTCTTCTCCGGTCTCTTGTCCAGTTTCCTGTCCAGTTTCCTGTCCGCTTACCTTCCGACTTACGACCAATCGGTCCGACTTCTGGACTATGGAAGAATCTTCAGAGCGCCAGCCATACTCTCCACTTTCGGAGATGAAGAACTCACCGGAAATTTGCAGGGGAGGCTTCGTTCCTTCCCTGGTAAAGGTTTTGCCGTCTTCCGAACGCCAGACAGCGGCGTTTTTGCTGTCTCTAATCTCGCGAATCTGATCGCCGACAGTCTTGACCGAAAGTGTTCTACCGCCCTCAAGTTCGACCTTTCGGGTGCTTTCAGCCTCTTCTGCTGTTTCACCACCTTCAAGCTTGAGTCCTGGCAGCTCGAAGTTTGTGTTCTCCGCCTGGGGTTTCGCCTCCAGGCGCGGTCCACTCTCTTCAGCCTCCGGCACCCCGCTCTTCGGCGGCTCACTCAATTCACTGACATCGAGAAGATTTAACTTGGGCGTTGCAGATTCATCCGCTCTGTCTCTGCTTTCGCCGCCATCAGCAGTGCCGCGAACATCCAGAATAGTGGTCGGGGCGGTCTCCGTGTCATTGGCTTCTGACCCAGAACCGGCTTTCTCATCCAAAGCAGGTTGAGTTTCCGCGCTCAGCTTTGCGCCGGCGGCGTTGGACTCTACATCTTTGGGCTTTCCCTGATTCCCTTCGGATTCCGGAACTTCTTTTGGAGCAGCGGTTGCCATAGTAATGATGTCTATACGACTACTTTGATCTTTTTCCCATATAAGAAATAAGATCAGACATTAATTGGAAGATTCAAGCCAAGATTTAATTTAGAGGGATGAAGCCGGTGCTTGGTTAAAAATACCCGGGAACTCAGCCTGTCTTCTGGTCAGCCAATACAAGACAGTCTCCGCCTTGCTTTTGCGCCCTGTCCAATGCCTCTAAGGCAGCGTCAGCCAGCTCTTCAGCGAGAATGCCGTTATCCGGGAAAGCTGAAAACCCCATACTGAGACTGGGCATTGAAAACGGGGCGGAGGCGGAGACGAGGGAAGAAGAAGCTGAAACTGAATCACTGCCGGAGATGAGAATTCGAGCTTTCTCGGCCTGGGCGAGAGCATCCTTCAACTCAAGGCGAAAAAATATGACCGCCAGCCTCTCATAGCCGAAACTGACAAATCGACCTTCCATCGCAGCCTGATCCCTGAGAATATCAACCAGGTCCATAACAGAGGAACTGCCGGCACCTGGGTTTTCGGCAGGACTATCTGGGTCAAGATCAGGAGCGATTAGAAGCAAGCTCAAATTTCCGTTTTGGCTCGTTGCTCGCTTCAGTTCATCTTCCAGAACCCCGAGGAACTCTTCAAAAAGCACAATCTCCGACATTTATTGCCTGCCTGTGAATACATCAAAGATTCTAGCAAGTTTCAGCCAAGTAATTATTGCTGGAAAAGCGGGTATGATCGAAGTAGAACCGAGAAAGATGAAGACTATGGAACTGCCCGCTCTACTTGCATCGGCTGCTGCGATTTCTACTGTCACTCTAGCAACACTAGCGCTGGCATTCTGCAAAGCGGTTTGGGATGGATTTCAGCGCTCCATATGGTTCGGCTGCTTCGGCTTCTTTGTTCTCTTTTTCTGTGCAGGGGTGGTCGCCCAAAATCTTTTGAGCCGATTCTAGACGAGCAGTTTCCAGATGCCCAGCCCAATCCAGAGCGATCTCTATATTTGCGAAGATGTTCAACTGGTCATCGACCTTTTCTCGCCGATTTTCGAAGAAGACTGGTGGGATGAGCCAATATCAGAGAATCTGAATAGTATGTCGGAAAGGCTCCTATGGTCATACAACAAAAATGATGTAAGTGCTCTTGTTCTCATCAAGAATCACGCACCCATTGCAGACTATCAGAACTTCAGCAAAAAACTAACCATCGACGATACCAGGGATATAGTCTCAAAGGATCATGGATATGGTTCATGGAAGGATGTTCTAGAACTGAAAAACAAGAAGCCCGATACAATTTTCGAGCTTGCTGTCGACTGCTTGATCCATGGGCAGAAAGAGGACCTTGTTGAAGTCATAAAATCAAACAGGTCGCTTCTTAGCGCCCGATCGACTTATGGACATAACTGTACTCTCCTTGGATACATAGCTGCAAACGGAGTGGAACTGAGACGTCAGATTACCCCTCTAAATTTAGTATCAATCACCGAAGCTTTACTGAAGCTTGGCGCGGATCCAAAAGAAACCATCCCTGTATACGATAAGAACTGTTCAGTCTCTGAGCTTGTAGAGACGAGCGCCCATCCACGGCAAGCCGGTCT
>JAUIJG010000076.1 GCA_030431355.1 bacterium | reverse complement strand
TGAGGCGCATGAAACTAAAATGTTGAAGACAATACTTTGTTTTAGAGTACTAGTTAGCAATTAAATTCACCAATTGTTTTTGGGGTGAGCTTCTTTAGTGGTCAGCTTCCCGACAATGATTGAGAATATCACCGCACTTACAGTGAACGTGACTAGGTCCAGACCAGGCAACATTTCCGATACTCTCAAAATAGATGGAACCGGCAGGACGCCTTCGTCAAGCCTTACGAATAGCGCAAAGAGGTTGTTGGCGGCGTGAATGCCAAGAGCGTACTCAAGACCATTTGAGCGAATGGTTACATACGAAAGCAGTATTCCAATTCCGACATACATTGCACCAACCAAGATTGGATCGTTCGGCATTTCCGGGTTTAGTAGATGTGGTACCAGAAAGAGAAGTCCGTTTATGATCGAAAGTACCCAAATGTTCCTGGTTGCTAGAGCCATACCTTGCAACAGCCAACCTCTGAAAAATAGCTCTTCAGTTGTTGTTTGAATTGGGGTCATCAATAACACAAGCGGCAGTCTTGAAAAGAATTCCATCGGCTCAAAAGTAAATCTATAAGCCTCTGGATGAAAAGGATAATCTATTCCAACCGAAGCTATACCAAGTAAGAACCAGATAACAAAGCCAACTCCTATTCTCTTCCAGCGGATTTTGCCTACTGGAGATACGAGAGTTATCAGAGACCGCTTGTGTACTAACTTTACCCAGACCAGAACTGATACCAGAAATGGTGAAATAGAGAGGTTCAGGGCTATGTATTCAGCTATCGGATCAACGTTTAGCACATGGCTTGTTTTTGGATCAAATTCTGGCCAGCCGCCGGCAGCTATGCAGATTGCTAACAGGTAAATAACAATTCCACCTACAAAGTAGAATATGCATCCGAGGAGTATGCCCAAAAAGTAAAGCCATCCCTCGGAGCGGCCTTGTTTGCCCAGGGAGAGATAATCAGTCTCAGTGGTCGGAGTTGAAGAGGTCAATTCTTGAGGATATTTTCGTACAGGGGATTTCTAGATTATATCCTCGGATTATAGCTTGTGTCAGATGAATTGCTCTCCATTCATGTTATGAGTCAAGCTCTTCTTTCCGGGTAGAAGGTTTAGCCTCAGCAGACCCTCCGGAAGGATGCGGTCTTTTCGGCACCGGTGCATTTGCGTATCCGTCGTCATCAGGGTCTTCGGTATCTTCTTCATCCAATACTTCCAGCAGCAGTTCGTATTCTTTGGCTTTATCTAAGGCTGACTTTTCCAGGTCCAAGCTGCCTTGCTTTTTAGCCATGGCTGCTCTGTTTTGCCATGTGACAATCTGTGATTTTAGTTCTTCTCTTCGCTCGAATTTCGTAGTCATAAGTGAAGTCTAGGGCATCTACATTCATCAGTCCAGCTATCAGGAACTACTCCCCGACGGAATGGATTAATGAGCAGTGTATTCAATCCTAATCTATAATCGATTTAGGACATGAATTCGAGAGGGTCAGGAACATGGGGATTTCGCAGATAGCAAATTCAGACAAGATAAAAGGGTGGCATCTCTATGATTCGGAGCATGATGACTATAGGATAGGCATAGAGAAGTGTGGACGTGAGTCCGGGTCTAACTGTGGCTTTATTGAATCTATTGTCCGCGATTCCGACTCCGAGGAAGACAAGAACAAGTCTGGGCATTTGGTACAGTGCTGCGGGGTAGATGATTATCTGGGCGAGCGCATTAGAATGAAAGCTTGGGTTAAGTCGGAGTTGGAGCCCGGCGCCGTGGGCCGGCTGGAGTTGATGTCTATTGGTCAATGGGGTCGATATTGTAAGTGGAATGGCACTTTCGACAACATGAGCGATAGGCCGATTATCGGGACTACGGATTGGAAGCAATATGAAATGGTTGTTGATGTCTTGAGAGGTTCATACAGCATGACTTTTGGGCTCTTTCTTATCGGAATGGGCAAAATGTGGCTTGATGATATTACTTTTGAGATCGTCGAAAAGAGCGTTCCTTTGACCGGGTTAATACCTGGACCTATTAACTTGAGCTTTGAAGAGTGATTGGTGTAAGGTGTAGCAATTCATCCTAAAGCTGTCATCGGAGTCTCAATCTAAATTGCTGAAGCTAGACCAAATAAATTGGTTTCGACCATTTGTCTTTCCTCTTTTCGTTGTTTTGTTGATCTCGGCGACGCCTATGTTTTGTCCTGGTGTTTGTGCTGAAGAGGACAAACTACTGGCGCCTTTTTGGATACAGGGAACAGGCGCCGTCAAAAAGCCGATTTTGTGTTTGAGAGACGATGCTCCCTTTATTGTCCAGGGTGAGAGACCATATCTTCAAAAGATTTCTCCTGAAGAAAGAAAGGTGAAACAAATTGATTTTCCGTACCCACTGGAGCCGATAAGCCTCAGTGCCACCAGTGAAGGGAAACTCTATTTTGTGGCAAGAGACAAGGTGGAAAACAAGTTCTACCTTGAGGGTGAAGAAGGTCTAAAATCCCATATCTTGCCGGAGGAGATAACCGAAGGACATCTGGCACAGTTGAGTCTGGCTGCCAGCAAATATGGTATCGCTTTTCGAATCAGCAATTTGATTTATATACTGGAGCAAGAAGGGGATGGCGAAGTATGGCGGAAGGTAGAGATTCCCCCTGTGCGCGCTGGAAAGGATCCTAGCTCTTTTGTTGTTGGCAATGAAGGTGTTTTTCTTGGCTATGCCATGGGAGAATCTGGTGGTGCTCTGGTCGCTTTTGATAGAAAGAAGAAGGAGTTCTTTCTGACTAGGAAAGTATCAAATATCAATTATATGTGTGTGGACCGCGGCGGCAGGCTCTGGTTTACCTGCACCAGCAATTATTTTCTGGATGTGGCCGGCTCTCTGCATTCCTTCGCCGGTGAGAAAGTGTTTCTTCATGCCAGTACCCAGACCAATGCCTCTAGATCATCCAATTGGAATTACCCGGCTACCATTTTTTCCAGCCTGGCGTTTGATAAAGCCAACCAGATCTACCTGGGCACATCATCCCAGGGAGTGTTTAAGTCAGACAAGGGCAAGTTTGTCCGAGTCTCAAAAGGTTTCGAAGATGGAGGAAAGTCTTCTAGGGTTGACGCGATTCTTCCGATTGAAGAAGGCATCCTCTTCTCCGTTGCCGATCATGGTGTCTATCTACAGCGATACAACTAATTTGATGTATCGCTGTAGGCTGTGCGGAATTCTACTGCCAAATCCGAATGGGCAATTCTCTAGCTAACTCCAAAGCAATCCGAAGACAAGGCACAAGCTTCCAACAAGCAGGCCATAGGACCATATCGGTACTGACGCTAGAAAATTCCGGCAAGCTAGATAGATGTGCTTGACGGCTTCCTGAGAAGCTTCATCTCCGTTTACTGCAGCCGGCAAGATGAATATGCCAACCACGAGAATAACCAACGGAGATAGATAAAGCCATATAGCCACAGATTGAAGTAACGGCAGTGCTTTACCATTTTTTTGAACCGGAAATGTGCTGAGATTGTACATGGTGTAGTGATACTGAATGCAGTTTCTACCATGATACAGGTGCGGCCAGAGGGGGCAGGCTTACCATAATTCGAGCTTAAGGATTTTTGTGTAATCTGCTAACTTTCAATCATGCAGTAAGAATGATTCTCTGTTGCCACAAAGAGCCCCAGTACATTCTTTTTATCTTAAGTTCGGCACATGAATTCTATTCCACGGTGTACCGATTGTGCGATAGCCTGCTAAGCTTTAGGTCATTTGACTATCGGTCAACATTAAATACTGCAGGAGTCTTATCTTATGAGCGAAGAGACGAATTGGGAAGAGCACTATCAGTCCGACTCCGGGCAATTGCCCTGGGATATCGGTTCTCCTTCCCCTGAGCTTATGGAGTATTTTGACACTCTGGCCCAGCCACCGTTTCATGTTCTGGAGATCGGTTGCGGAACCGGAACCAACGCGCTCTGGATGGCGGAAAAAGGCTGTGATGTTCTAGCTACGGACATTTCGCCAACGGCAATTGAGAAAGCTAAGAAAAAGCCCAGACCGGTTGGAGCTAAACTGGATTTTCAGGTTAGCAATATTTTGGAAGAGGCTCCATCTGGAAAGGCAACGGTGGATTTTGTCTTTGACCGAGGGGTTTATCATACGATGAGCCTGGAGCAGAGACCGGTTTTCATCGATGCGGTGGCTAAAATTCTGCGCGCTGGTGGGTTCTGGCTATGCCTGGCCGGGTGTGCCGACGAAGAGAGAAAGCCGGATGAGCCGGGACCTCCGCAGCTAAAAGTCAGCGAGCTTGTGGACCTTGCAGAAAAGCAATTTGAGATCCACGGTATCGATAGGACTCACTTTGTTTTGCCAGGGGGCATCGAGCGATTGGCCTGGAAGGTTCTCTATCGAAGGCGTTAACAGATTTTGAATTGAATTTGGTTAGGACTGCTGTCAATGAGTGCAGAGTCATCTGGTGCTGTGTGTATCCCACTCAGCTTTTGTTAGATGGTACCGCTTCTGGTGATTCTCTAAGGTCTCTTCAAGACGGAAGCCGAATTTTTCCAATAGGGCTATGGACTTTTCGTTGGCGGGGTCGCACTCTGCATCATCCGGCTGTAGAATTCGCAAGGTTGTTCTTTTGGTTCTTAAATCAGGGAACGGAAACTTCATGGCTGATGGAGACATTTCAATCTTTAGTCTGTCTTTCGGGGCAGGCTCTTTACGTGTTTTACCCGGGCTAGAGTATGCATCATTATCGCGCAATCAATCTCTTCGCCGTCGCGTACCACCGACACGGTAGCCTCGGCTATAACTAGTGTTCTACCTGCCTTTATTACGTTGCCACGGGCAATCATTTTTTCTCCTCTTGCCGGAGAGAGAAAGTTGATTTTGAATTCTGCGGAGAGGCATTCTTCTTCCGGCTCTAAAACCGTATATGTAGCGAAGCCTGATGCGGAGTCGGCTATGGTGGCGACTATGCCACCATGAAAGAAGCCGTGCTGTTGACCGAGAGCTTCACTGAAAGGAAGATGGATTTCCACGAATCCTGGCTCTATTGCCACCAATTTACCGCTATGGGCATTCATGAAGCCCTGGACAGAGAAACTGTCTTCCAGTTTCTTTCTGTAATTAGGGTCAGGAGTGGTGATTGGACGTTTGTTCTTTGATTCCAATCTTGGCATCAGGATCATTCCTCTGTTAGATGAAAGACCTATTGTATCTTGACCCTGGATAAATTCAATTGGGGATATCCACCAGGTTCAAGAAAGGATAAGAAAAGTCGTGATTTTGCTTTCGGAAGATTTGTCTTTGATGGTATCAATTCAAAAGGGAAAGAGGGAAAAATATTCACGTGTAAAGTTTGCTTGATCATGTGGGAGTATATAACGAAAAGAGCGCTCGACAAAGTCGAACGCCCCTTCCTATGGATGTATGAATTCAGAGAATCCACACAATCCAACCCCTCATCTGCGGAAATGTTTTTGCACGTATGAACGGGCCAATCTGTCAATGTCCTGTATAGGAGGCAGGCAGTAACTTCTTCCTGCGAAGTAGATTGGTTCTTTGACCACAACGCGACCTTGCTGGTCCTTCTCGAATCTGGGCGGCAAGTTGTTGGCTTCATAGAGAGCTTCTATGGGCACGTGTCTGCCGTATTTTTGAAGGGCAAGAGCGGATAGTGTGTCTCCGTACATGAGCTGGACAGAAGTCGGCTCGTTGGCTTCGCCAGCTCTTCCGGACAGTTGGTCGCGTAAGTGGTCGGCTTTTGCTCTGTAGCGTTCTGTTAGCTCGGGCAAGTCTTGTGCTGCCGGGAGGACTATTTCATCACCGGCTTTGTAGGCGGGATCCAGAATTACTGTCTGACCATTTCTCTCGACTACGCTGGGTTGCATTCCATTTGCTTCGAAGATAGCTTCGATTGCAGGAGTGCCGTATTTTTCGAGAGCCATGTTCCAGATTCTCTGGTTCTTGCCTATAGTTACTTTGGTGGCTTCTGAGGCGTCGCCTACATCCATTCTTCTTGGTCTCTCTGTATGTCTCTCAGGTGCTCTTTCCTGTCTCTCCGGTTGTCTTTCCGGTTGACGAGGACGAGGCTCTCCTTCTCTGCGGAACACAGGACCGCCGTTTTCAGCGTCGTGTCTATGGGTTTCGCCGTGTGCTTCTACTCTACCATTGAGAGGTCTTGCTTCACTTCTGTTTGCTTGCTCCATGGCCAGGGTCTCGCCGGTGATACCGTATTTGCCGGCATGATTGACTATATCGGAGAGTGAGATCTTGGAGCCATCTCCGCTGGAGGCAGATTTTATCGAACCATAGTTCTCACGCATGTAGGTGAGGGTGCTTCTTTCGTCAGCGGAGTATTTGAAACTATCTCTTTTGGCGGTATCAAGATCATCTTTGCTGATTCCATCATCACCCCGGGCAATCTCGGTGAAGCGTTCGGTGGAGCCAAAGAAGCTAAGCATGTTTTTGGACATGTCCACATGTTGTCTTGTTTCGACATCTTCGTCACGCATGGCAATGGCGTCGTCGAGGCTTATGCCGCGGGATTTTTCCGCGCTGTCCGAATCGTCATGCCGTACATCATCATGGGCCATGGCGATGGTGTCGGAGTTGTGCCTCAAGTTTGCCATGATCATTCCTTCTATCGGATGTCTTTTGACCTCTTCCGATTGGAGAAATGCATCTAGTTCGGTTGGATGAATGTAAGAGTTGTCACCTTTGAGTTGATCGAAGTTCTCTACGACAAACTGACCCATGGTGCGTTTCAACATCTGGCTGCCGTTCAGGTCGCGACCGATTTGATTTCTGATTGCCGTGACTTCACCGGTACTCAAGTCGCTGTTTACCAGGTGACTATCGAATTGGCGAATGTTCTCGGTGAGAGTTCCGTCCTTAATGCCAGCTTCGATGACTTGTAGACCGAGTCTGGCATTGCTGCCTACTTTGTTTCTCTCATCTACGTTGGCTTCTAAGTTGGCTTCTACTTGATGTTTCGTTGGTGCTTCTGCTGTATCAGAAGCAACACCGTGTTTGGCTGACCAGTCGACCACATCCGACAGGCTGACTTTGAAATTGCTGTCGCCTTTGCTGGATGCGCGAATCCCACCGAAGTTATCATCTATATAAGCGAGGGTGTTTCTTTGTTCAGCGTTGAATCTAACGGTATCAACTTTTGCATCATCGAGTTCCGAGCCGGAGAGCAAATTATCGCTGCCGGCAAGGTTTCTCCATGCCTGGGCATTGCCAAAATTTTTCATGAGCTTGGCTGACATTTCGCCGTGGACATAGCCTTTGGTTTTGCCTTCGCCCCACTCTGATAAGTCTTTGCGGCTGATGCCTTTGCCGATCTCTTCTGAGTCGCTAGGTCTGTCATCATGAAAAGAGCTTGCGTCTTCATGGGATAGAGCGATAGAGCCCATGTTTGTTCTGAGCTGTCTGGCAATCAGTCCTTTTACTGGAGCACTGGATTCGATACCAGCTTGTAATACTCCGTCCAGGTCTACCGATTGGATATATCGGTCTCCATTAGAGAGTGATTCGAAACTCTGGGAAGAGTAGTCTACCAGCACTCTTGGTAGTAAACCTGCTTGTTGCAATCTTGAGCCAAGAGCCTGGCTGACTGCCAGCTTCTCCTGACCGTTTAGCTGAGAACCTGCAAGTTCCTGATCGACACCTGATACGGCATCGGTTAGGTTGTTGTTTTTGATTCCATCTTGTATTGAGTCAAAGGCAAAACTGGTTGCCTTCTCAACATTATTCTGGGCGCCATCAATCGACATAGCCTGGACCTCCGGGGAAAGTGAGCAGTGTAGGGGGTTAAATAATCAGGCCAACACCATTAATATTCGATTTGTATGTATTTTGCGAGCGTGCTTACGATAGTATGCCGAGTCAACCGCAATATCAATACGGGAAAATACGTAGGCTCTCAAATGATTTGATTAAAAGTGGCGGATCTTGCCCTGTGGATGAACCGCATAGTCAGGCAGAGTGGGCGATATGGGCATCCGTCTTTTCAGGGGACTAAAATCGCCTCGATTCCGGTTTTTTGTACATTGACGCCTGATATCGAAATATCTGGTCTACTTTCTTTGAATTTTGCTTCAAGCCCGGAGGAGAGTTTGTCGCAGCGGCTGAATTTTATGTGTTTAAGGGAATTTAGCCGGGTTAGCTGGAGCGCTTCTTCATCAGTTATATATGGATTGTCTTTGATAATCATAGTATTGAGGTTCATTTTAGAAAGGACAGCGAAGAAGTTGGGAGGCAGAAAGCTTAGCTCCAGGTTTCTCAGTTTCTTCAACTCTTTCAGTTTGGCAAAGTCAGCTTCTTTGATCTTGTCGTTTACCAGAAGTAGCCTATCCAGTTTCGGTAACCGTTTTAGGTCCTCAATACACTTATAGTCTAGCGCTTGATTGTCCGAGAGATTGAGCGATTTAAGGGACTTTAATTCAAGGATATGTTCAAGACCTTTGTTATCTAGTATGGACCTCTCCAAAGCCAGGTCATCCAGGTTCTTGAGCGCGGCGAGGCATTTCAGGTCTTCGTTTTTGAATCCGTAGCACTGAAGAATTTCCAACTGCTTCAAAGACTCTATTTTCGAGATGTGCTCTAGGCTCTCTGCGTCAATCTCCGACTCCATAAGTCGTAAGCGTTCCAGGGGCAGCTCCGATACCGGCGCGAGAATATCGCCTTTTAAGTTGTCCATTCTAAAGATGAGAAGCACAATGTCTTTTCTGTCTTTTAGAAAACTCAAGTTGTTTTCACCAGGACCGACATTTCCCATTATCGTGTAGTGACCGGGGGCGTTTTTGGCTTTTCTAAATAGATATGGTTTGGTATCGGCCAGGGAGTCGATGCCCGATTTTATCGTTGATTCGCCTGGGTCTAATCTGTCCTCAGAGGACTGAACTTCATTGTTCTCGGCTTTTTCGTTTCCAAATTGATTATTGAAGAAGAAGAGCGCTGCTGCAAGTGTTAGTAGGCAGGCAAGGACAGTGACCGAAATTATTTTTCGTTTGCTCAGTTTAAGCCTATTTGAATTGCTGGCGGCCGAGTCTCTTGAATCCTGCTCTCCTGAATCTTGCTCAGAGGATGATAACTCACCAGCCTCTTCATATTCCGTGAAAGCATTGATGATTTGGTCAAAGTCCTGGTAACGCTCTTCAGCGTTCTTCCTCAGGCATTTTTCCACAATCTCTTCTATCTTCTCCGGGAACTCGATTGAGCTTATCTCGTATAGGGTGGGGGCGGGCTCTTTTGTATGCAGAATCATGGTCTGGGCTGCCGTATCGCCAAGGAATGGCGGTTTGCCGGTCAGCATTTCAAACATCATGCAGCCAAAGCTGTAGATGTCGGATGCTTTGCTCGCGTCTTTTCCTCTGATATGCTCCGGACTCATGTAAGGCGGACTGCCGAGGGCGGCTCCGTTGCCCGTCAGATTCTGCTGCTTGGAGTCTTCTATCTTTGCGATTCCGAAGTCAACGAGTTTGACCTGGTCTCCTTTTTTATCTTTCAAGAGAAGAACGTTGGATGGCTTGATGTCCCGATGGAGAACGCCATTGTCATGGGAGTGGCGCATCCCCTGGCAAACTTGCCTAAGAAGCGGAACCGCCAGGCTCAGTCGGATTGTTTTTTCTCTTTTGATTCGGCTTCCCAGATCTTCTCCCTCAACATAATCCATGGCAAGAAACAGTCTGCCATTGTCTAGCTGTCCGAAATCAAGGACTTTTACGATGTTCAGGTGTTCTAATTTGGCGATTGCCCGGGCTTCTGTATGAAGGCGGGCGATCATTTTGTCCGTGGGATTCTCTTGCAAAAGTTTCAAGGCTACCAGACGATTGACGCTCTCGTCTTTGCACTTGTAGACAACCGCCATCCCCCCGGACCCCAGCCGGGAAAGAGCTTTGTAGCGATTACTCTCAATTACGCTTGATTTTGCCATTCTTGCCAAGTTTGTTCAATTATTCAGTTACTTGGATTGAGATTACCCTCTCTGATATTAGGTTATTCCCGGTTGAACAAAAGTTATGGCGCAATATTTTAGGCGGTACTAAATGTGATGGCAATGTGCTCAGCTGCCGGAGATATGATTTTGATATTGACCACGTGGGTAAAATTTGGGCTATCCGGGCACAAAGTGAGGTGTACCGATCATAATTGAGTGGTTATGAATTTATTGAGGTCAAAATGAGATCTATCGCCCTGTGTTTCCTTTTGGTATCCCCGGTATTCTGTCCCCAGGCTGATGCTTATGATCCAAACCTGCATCAGAAAGTAAAGTATCATCAATCTCGCACCAACTGGAAAATCAAGGAAGGTCGGGAACGGTTGAAAAAGAGCCGTGCGGCATCGGAAGCTGCCCGTAACCGGAGCTATAACTCTCAATCCAGCAGTTCCACTTCATCCTCTAGAAATTCTTCCAGGGCTTCTTCCGGAGCATCTGGCGATATCTCCGGGGCCAGGAGGTCCTTGACCTCTTTTATATCCGTGGCAAACAGAGCCACCAGGCTGGAGCATCTCTACCCATATGCTCTCTCCAAGACCGTGGAGTACTGGAAACGACTCAGTCCGCAAAATAAGCAAAAGGAGCTTCTCCGGATTAAGAAGTGGACATACAGCGCCCGCATAGTCGGCGGTGAGAGTAAGCCCATGGTTTCCACCTTGAAAATAAGCGGAACTAAAAAGGGCGTCCATCTCTGGAAAGAGGGCGGTGCCTGGAAATATAGCGACGTATTCTAAAAGAATCGGACTTTGAATTTAGAGGCGGGGTGGAAAAGCAATTGTGTTTCCACCTCTTTCTATTGCTTGCTCGGAAGCTTGTTCTGCTTTCACCAAAAGCTCTTTCCAGTTGGTGCCGTGGGTCGGAAAGCCGGCTATGCCGATGCTTGCCACCAGGGAGAATTTGTATTGTCTTAATTGTACGATGCTGTTCTCCAGGGTTCTTCTAATTTCGTCCATGAGTTGAGCCGCTACAGGTGCGGTTATCTCCGGCAGAACTACGACAATCTGGTTCTCTCCGTATCTGCCTGCCACCTCCATGTCGAGATCCACATAGTGTCTTAGCACCTTGCCCAGATTTTGAAGGGATTCTTCCAGGGCAAGCTCGCCGAAGTTGTTTTTTATAATGTTCATCTCGTGAAAAGTGAGAATGCAGACTGAAAGCGGTCGCTCATGGCGTGCGGCTCTTTTGACTTCCCTCTCCAGGGTGCGCATGGAATGACGAAAGTTGTAGATAGTGGAAATCTGGTGGTCGAAGAAATAGGTCTTTTCTATTTTGTCCTGCTGCTCGGCTCTTGCTGGAGATAGAATTCCTCCATTATCTGTGTTTTGGTTTTGGTTCTGTCTCTGACTCGCAGGCGGTGGCGGCGGCGGGACTGGAGCTGTCCGCGGCGGAGCCTGGACCTGGGCTTGAGCCTGCATCTGTGCTTGCTGGGGCCTCTGCTGGGCGAGTGCCTGGGGCTGTGCAGGGAGATGACCCCGTGGTTCGTCATCAAATTGACCGAGAAGCTCTGGTTTGCCGTCCACAGCAGGCTTGAGAGGATTTTGAGGGGCATCGGGGGGAATCGGTGGGGCTCTTCTTGGTTCTGGCGCCTGTTTCTGGGGCATTTGAGCCAGAGCTTTAAGTTGTTCCTGAATGTCCGGGGAGAGCGGTGGTTGACCATCATTGTCCTCTTTGACAATGGGCATCTCCTGTTGTCCGGCAATGCCTAGCATCGCTTCCACGTTAGGTTTATTTGGCCGCTTCCCCATGAAGCTAGTGTTTGCTTCTGTCGTGGGGCGCCCTTTTCTAACGCCGCTCAGGCGTTTATTGAAAGCGTCTTCTGCGATAATTCTGTCTTTTTCGTCAGGCATTAATATCTTGAGATTATTTATACTAAACAACTTACCCGTATAAGATAGAGAATTATCTTTGTGAACAGCAGTTTTATTGAGCTTGGTAACCTTAGCATGCATGTGGTTTCCGCCGGTCCGACCGATGGAAAGCCGATTGTGTTGCTGCATGGCTTCCCCGATGCCTGGTTCCTATACGAGAGACAGATAAAGTTTCTGGCTGACCGAGGATACAGAGTAGTCGTGCCTGATCAAAGGGGATACAACAAGACGGGCAAGCCCGCCGGTATCTCAAGCTATCGAGTTGACTTGCTGGTGGAAGACATTCTTGCCCTTTTGAATCATTTGAAGCTCGATAGAGTTGATCTGGTGGGGCATGACTGGGGAGCAGCGGTGGCATGGATGGTGGCATTGCAGCATCCGGAGCGTTTAAAGAGTTTGGGTATTATCAATGTCCCGCATCCGCTTGTGTTTAAGAAGTTTATCGGCACAGAGCCTCGCCAGATGATGCGGAGTTGGTATTTTGGATTTTTTCTTATTCCCTTTTTACCGGAGTTTTTGCTGAGTTTAAATAACTTTGCCGCTATTCTGGCAAAGAAAGGTTCATTGAACGAGGAAGAGCGCCGTAGGGCAATTGAAGCCTGGAGGCAACCAGGGGCGCTTACAGCGATGCTCAATTGGTATCGGGCGGCGATTTTGAATAGACCGGAGCTTAGAGGTGATGGGGAGATAGATTTGCCTGTTTTGATTCTCTGGGGAAAGAGAGATCCCTATTTGATGCACGAGATGGCTGCCGAGTCGCTGGGCTTTTGTCCTCGGGGACGTCTTGAGTTGCTGGAAAATGCCGGTCACTGGGCGATGCTTGACGAGAGCGATTTGTTAAATAAATTACTGCTGGAATTTTTAACGGGGGATGGGGCAGACTCTGACGCGGCTTTTGAAGAGGATTTGAATTAAACCTGAGTCTGATGCTGCCGGATTACCTTCTGTTCTTTTTCGCTTTTATCTTCGACTGAAGGTCATAGTAAGTTTTGGGAGGCTTCTCTTTGTGTTTGATTGCCACCTCTATGAACTTGCGAGCATTGTCATAGTTTTCGAGGTTGTATTCGCAGGTGGCTTTCCCAAAGTAACATTCCGCCGCTTGCTCTAATGATAGGTCCGAGTGTCTGGGCTTTTTTGCTTTTGCCAGACCCAGGCAGGCATTGTAGAGACCGAGTGCTTTTTCGTAGTCTCCTTTTTTGAGATAAACGTCGCCTTTCAGCTTCAGGACTCGTTCTCTGTAGTCTTTGTCATTTTCAGCGGCCGCATCCAGATCCACAAGACTTTTATCAAGTTGGTTCAGGGCAAGGAATGTTTTACCTCTGTAGTACTGGGCATACGCATAGGAGGGATCAAGCTTTATGGCTGCCGTCAGCGGTCCCAGAGCTTCTTTTGGTTTTTCCTGGCGAAACAAGGCGATTCCCAGGTAGGCGAAAGACTGGGAATCTTCCGGATCCAATTTGGTGGCAATCTCCCCATGATCGACAACGGCATCGTATTTCTTTTCGTTCAGAAGAAGAAAGGCCAGGTAGCCATGGGAGTAAGAGGCTTCCGGATCAAGTTCTATCGCCTTTTGGAAACACTCTTTTGATTTTTTGCTTTCCCCTGATTTGTACAGGGCGTGCCCTTTCCATTCATAGGCTTTTACGTATCCGGGGTCAATTTCAAGAGCTTTGTCGAATTGTTTGATCGCATTGGCATATTTCCTGCGCTCAAAATATCTTTTGCCGATTTTTAAGTAGTCTTTTTTTGTGGACGCTTCACTTAGTAGATGATTTCGTATGATCTCCCCTTTCGATATGGTTCTTATGGGCAGATGATGAATCGCTTCGGATGCTTTTGTTAGTGCTAATGATGGTGCGGTGCTCTCCGGCATCGATTTTAGCTCTATCTCATTTTCGAGAATTCCCCTGCCGCTTTGTAGCTCTCTTTTGGCCACCACGACATTTTGCATGACTGTGTTTGCTTTCATTGGCGTCGGCTCGTTGTTAAAGAACTTGGGATTAAGATATAGCTCAAATACGGCGTAGCAGCCGAAACAGAGGGCAAATACCGCAAGCAGCGCCAGGGCAATGATGAAATTTATCAGCTTTTTGTGTTCGGAGTAAAATTCTGCCATAGATGAAAGGTTGATTCTCTCAAGAGCCCATAAACTTTTTGAGTTTTGTCATCCAATCATCTTTCGTTTTGTCTGCTTCTGCGTAAGCCGAGCGAGGCAGTTTGTCCCAATTCTTTATGTCTACCTCAAACTCTTTTGTGGTGGGGGTGCGCTTGCGAAGCGCAGTCAGTCTGTCTCTCAACTCTTCCACCGACTGGGGGCGTTTGCTAGGATCGCAATTCAAGCAGCTTGTGAGGATGCTTTCCACCTCGGACTGTCGTGGAAGCTCTGCCAGAGCTTTTGAAAACGGTACCACTTTCGATGCTAATTTGGCTTCTAGAATCTGAAGCTGATTATTGCCTTCGAAGGGGATTCTGCCTGTAATCATTTCGTAGAGTATCAAGGCGAAAACGTAGATGTCGGCTCGTTTATCGATGGTCTTTGATTGAGCTTCTTCCGGACTCAAGTAATTGTATGTGGTGCCTTCGCTCGGTAACTCAGCATTGTATAGAGTCGGCTCCTGGGGATGAAAGACCGAATCCAGATCGAGGAGTATGACCTCGGGGACAGGCTTGTTCTGAAAGTCCACCAGCATGATATCGGCAGGTTTGAAACTTGAGTGCACGATGCCGTATTTGTGCAGATGAGCCAGGGCGTCCAGGATCTCCATTCCTATGTCCAGAGCTTTGTCCAGGGGGAACTTTCCGTAGTCCTTAAGGACTTGTTTTAAGGTCTGCCCTGATAACAGCTCCAGCACAAGAAAAGGTTCATTCTTCTCTGTCTTGCCGAAGTCATAGACGGAGACAAAGTTCTTATGCTCACTTATTTCTATGAGGGTACTGCCTTCCAGGGCTAGCTTTCTCTCACCAATTCTGGTGCTATTTCCTTTGCGGAGAATTTTAACCGCCACAAGCTCAGTGCCTGGATATACTTTTGCCGAATAGACACGACTGGAACTGCCGGAGCCCACAAGCTTCTGGATGAGGTATTTGTCTCCGATCCGCAGGTTCAAGTGCGGTGGCGCGCAAGCCTCATCATTCAAGTCTAACTGTTCATACGGGTCAAACATAATACTGTATCTTACCCGAGTTAGATAAAAAATCTTACCTTCTTAATTTTGGTTTGGGTTTTTAGCGGCGCTTTTTTCCACCGATTTGTCTGAGATAAGTGCTTTCCATCTGTCTGAAACAGAAATGGTTCTCAGCGGATTTTTAATACTGTCCTTTTTGCCTAATTTGATTTTTCTTGAATAATAGCCTTGCCACTGGGGACCATTCTTCCCCGCAGTCATAAATCCCCTGAACTCGAAAGGTGTAGCAACTGCTCCATTTTTGATGCTCAAAGAGTCATAGGCTTTTTTGAAGAAAATTCTCTTCGAGTCGTCTTGAAATCCGGAGATAAGAAAGCTACCCCCTTCGTCCCGTCCCAAACCGGTGAACCCGTTATCAGTAAAGTTTATCGGTATTGAAACGGCCTGGTTTTTGTTGTTTGCCGAAGTGATTAGGATCATCTGTTTATGAAAGAGAGGTCGACCATGGTTTGATCTTTGCACCATCGACGAGTACGTGGGTGCGGCCTCAGTGTAG
>JAUIJG010000553.1 GCA_030431355.1 bacterium | reverse complement strand
GAAGCTCGATCCAATCCTATCTCTTTGAAGCTTTTAATCGGATATCGGTCGGTGATCAACTTGATAGTTATGAGGTTGCTGGCATTAAGCCAGTAGCAAGCCTTTCCTTCAATACTTAGTTTGGTGGGGGAGGTTTTAGCCAGTTCGTCCATGGCTTTGCCCAGCATGTTCGAGCTTTTTAAAGATTTATAGTCCACCAGGCCGTTCTGTACATTCTCTTGCAGCAAGCTTTTGTAGCTGTCGAAGGTATACTCGGTAGGCTCCGATACCCGGGTGAAAAATGCCGCAGTAGAGATCGGAATGCTCCGCAGAATATAAATCCCTACAAACAGAAGCCCGGCTGCCAGGAGTAGCAACGGAGTGATTTTGACAAGATTTAGGGAGCTTTTAAACATCGTTGTTCTATTATGAACTAGACTCTAATTTTATATTGTCCGGGAAAAGCTTGCTTGAAGGAGATTGGAATGGATGTCAGGGTGCTTCAGATTTCCGACACTCATCTCTTTTCCCTGAAAGATGGGCGAATTAAGGGCGTGAACTCTTTTCAATGCCTTGAGAGGGTTCTGGCGAAGGCTTTTGATACCCATAAGCAGATTGATTTTGTTGTACTGACCGGGGATCTCTCCCAGGATGAGACGGTCGAGTCATATACCAATCTGGCGGAACTTATAGCTCCCTATCATGCGCAGATTTTTTATATCCCCGGCAACCATGATGATAAGGGGCTGATGAAGCAAGTGTTTGACCCCTATTCTTCTCTCTTGCCTGGCTCCAGTCTTGACCTGGGAGATTGGACATTTGTTTTTTTAGATACCGCCCTGGAAGGGAGGGCGGAGGGCGTCCTGTCCGAATTCGAATTGCGCCGCCTGGTTGATGTTCAAGACCACAGCCGAGCAAATTATCTGGCAATTTTCTTACACCATAACCCGGTTACCATGGACCCTCGCCGGGTGGACCCGATGATGTTGACCAATGCTGAGAGTCTTTTGGAAGTCCTTGATGAGAGAGTCAAGGCGGTGGTCTGTGGACATGTACATCAGGGTCTGGTCCAGAGCCTCGGGGGGATCGACTACATAGCCAGCCCCTCAACCTGTGTGCAATTCTGTCCCACAGCCTCCGGGCTGACCATTGACAATAAGGCCCCGGGCTACAGATATCTGGAGTTTCATTCCACCGGCCAGGTTGAAACCAGCGTGTACCGCCTGGACGAAGTGCCAGAGGGGCTTTACCAGATAGATGGTGATTTATAGATTTTAAAAATGGTGGAGCGTAGCGGGATCGAACCGCTGGCCTCTTCAATGCCATTGAAGCGCGCTACCAGCTGCGCCAACGCCCCATACGCTCATGTTATACCAGAAAAAAGAATGAGAAGACAAAGGTTTTAGTTAAAAATGAACATTCTTTGCTTCTCAAAAAGCAGGCGCGTCAAGGGTTTTGATATCGAATACGGTGTTAGATTTTGGTCGCTTCGCGCTGTTTCTCTGCGGATTTAGGCTGATTCACCGGATTGTTTGAGATCGCCGCCAGGATTTTGTCCCTGTCTCCCGCCAGCTTTCTGGTGAAATTGAGCTTGGTCTTCGCTTCCAGCATTTGTTTCACCTTCTCTTTGCCCCATCTCACCTTACTCATCATGTTGAGCAAAAAGTATTTGTCCGGAGGCCAGAGAAAAGATGTCTCGAAGTAACACCAGATGGTACAACCCTGACAAAAATCCCAGGCGCCTTCTTCTTTGCGGCGTTTCTGGACATGGGTACTTTTCCAGATCTCATCCAGGTTGGAGCGACCATTCTCGTGTTTGATTTTTAAGCGTTCATCATGCATGTGGTAGCAGGGTAACAGCAGGTGGTCATCGGGAGAGACCACAACCGTCGACGAAATTGCCCGGCAACGGGGAGCGTCTATCTGATTGCCACCATCGACATAAAATTGTGCGAATGCCCAGTTGACACAAACATTGTCGTATTTAGAGAGTTTTTTCAGTTCGTCCACGCTCTCTTTTCTCAGCAGCTCGTTGTCACAGTAGTCGAACACCGGACCAAGAAGCACCACTACACCGAGTTCCTGGGCCAGACCGATGACATCTTCCATCTGGTAAATAGATTCCGGTGTGGCCGTGGCAATTATGGAAGGCTGTTCTCCCAGGCTTTTGGCTATCTTGATACTCTCTATCACCTTGGCAAAGCCGTTAATCCCCCGCTCCTTTTTATAGGATTCAGGGTCTATGGTTGAGAGGGAAAATTTGAGGTCGTCTATCAATCCGTGCAGTTCTTCCGCTTTCCACGGATAGAGGGTGCCTGTGTTTGCCACACTGGTGTAGAGTCCCATCTCTTTAGCTGCTTTTAGAACCGTGGGCAGCTGCTTATATATGAGCGGCTCTCCGCCGGTGAAATCGACAACTTTTACGCCGAGGCGTTTTAGAGCCGCCAGGTTCTCGATGATGACTTCAGGGGGAGTCTCTTTAATGCCGATATTCGCTGGTTTTATGGGGATGTCGCAATAGGTACAACGGGAGTTGCACTTGTAAGTCAGATAGTAATTCGCAAGTAATGGAGGCAAAATCTTCCCTTCGCGCTTTGTTCAAAAATTTTCAAACTATGTGTGGGATCGACTAATATTACAATTCAATCGTTAGTATACAAATATGCCCCGCTTCTTCTAGGTTATATTTATGAGACATCCAAACATTTTGTGTCGGGATAAGGCGATTCTCTTAATTGTGGACGTCCAGGAGCGATTTCGGTCTCATATCCAGGACTTTGACAATCTTACGAAGAACATAAACATACTTGTTCAATCCGCAGCCTTGATGGATGTTCCTGTGGTTGTTACCGAGCAGTATCCCGCCGGCCTGGGC
>JAUIJG010000552.1 GCA_030431355.1 bacterium | reverse complement strand
TCCAAATCAAAATCCAGCAACACAAAGTTGGCTCTTGCCAGGGAAGTCTTTGCACTTTCGGGCACCGAAAAGGAAGTAGAAACTGTCGCCGCCCAATTGATCAAAACGCAAATACAGTCATCTAAGCTGACGATACTTGCCCGTTTTCTCCACAGCAAGAATGTACCACCGGACAAATTCGACGAAGCTCTCAGGTTAGTCCTGGAGAAAGATATCGATATAGCACGGAGAATGAACGACATATTTGCCGAAGAATACGCAAAGAGTTTTTCTGAAGCGGAGCTGAGAACGCTGGTAAATTATTACAAGAGCCCGACCGGGCGCAAAGGAATAAAGATAGGACCGGAATTCACCAGAGAGGTGACCGGTCTGAAGAAGACAATTCTCACGCCCAAAATTGATAAAGCCATAAAAAAAGCCAGAGCGGCTAAACCAGACACCAAAACGAAAACCAGTTCAAAAACGGAAAAGAAGAAGCCCAAGCATTAGAGAAATCAGCGTTTCTTCGAGGGTCCACCGGAACGCTTAGCTTTGTATCCAAGCTCTTCTAGTAAGGCGAGAGCTTTGTCACAGTTGTCGCCCTGAATCTCGACACGCCTCTCTTTGACCGTACCACCGGTGCCGCAACGCTGTTTAAGCTTGGTGGCAACAGCTTGCATCTCCTCGTCATCGAGGGGCAAGCCTGTAATGCATGTCACCTGCTTGCCTCGCCTTCCCTTTGACTCCAGGGCAACTCGAACTCTGGCATTTTTGGCACTTCCGGCTTTATCCGAAGTAGAAGTTTTGCCACCGCCGGTGGTCTCCTGGGGCAAGGGGGTGCGACGACCGCCCTGCATAATAAGCCTCACCGCATAACTTGCGATGTCAGCCTTGAGCGACTCCTCAAGTTTTGTCTTGTGCTCGGGCTCCGTTCCATGTTCAGGAATTTGCCAGATCTCCAGCTCATATCCTGCACTCTTACGATCCGGCAGAAAAGCTTCCATCCTGATTCGCAAGGAAGACTTATCACCTTTCCCCAGTTCAGACCCGGGTAAAAGCAGAATCACCCTGGAGCCGGCAAGATCAAAATCCAGCTCCGGAGAAGCGCCTTCACCATCCGTATCCGCGGATGCACCTTCGCAGGAGGCAGACACCACCCGCGAATCTGCCATCCAGCCGAGTTCAACCCGCTCCGACTCGGCGGAGAAAAGTAGCTGGGCCACCTTACTCGCAGCGGAATCGGAAGCGGATAGAAATAGGATTTTTCCAGAGGACATGAGTCTTGAATATCAGCGCATGAAGCTCAGTTTGAGCAATTCACGCTTGAGGGTCATCTCCCTGGGCAGGCGCTTGCTGAGGTTGTCGAACAACTCTTCATGGGTAGCAAGCTCTTTTTGCCAGATTTCAGGATCAAGCTTCATGAGGGCATCAAACTGCTCTTCGGTAAAGGAATCAAGACCGGACCAGTCGATATCCTCATATTTAGGCATCCAGCCGAGCACTGTCTGATCCGCTGAGACTTTGCCGTAGACCCTCTCGAAGATCCACTTGAGCACTCTCATGTTCTCACCGAAACCAGGCCAGAGGAATTTGCCGTCTTCATCGGTACGGAACCAGTTTACACAGAAGATTCTGGGCGGATTGTCCACCGAGTGACCCATCTGCAGCCAGTGATTAAAATAATCACCCATGTGATATCCACAGAAAGGTTTCATCGCCATCGGATCCCGGCGAATATCACCGATATCACCGCTAGCAGCTGCTGTCGTCTCGGAACCCATGGTGGCAGCCATGTAGACTCCGAAATTCCAGTTGAAGGATTCAAATACCAGGGGAACAGCCGAAGCTCTTCTGCCACCGAATATAAAGGCGGAGATAGGAACTCCTTCCGGATCATCCCAGGCTGGATCTAGAGAAGGACACTGGGTGGCGGAGACAGTGAATCTCGCGTTAGCGTGGGCGGCGTTTCTTTCAGACTCAGGGGTCCATTTACGTCCGCGCCAATCGGTCAGCTCAGCCGGCGGCTCGTCGGTCATGCCTTCCCACCAGACATCGCCATCGGGAGTCAGAGCCACGTTCGTGAAAATGCAATTCTTCTCCAGGGTGCGCATGGCGTTCGGATTGGTCTTATCCGATGTTCCAGGCGCCACGCCGAAATAGCCTGCTTCGGGGTTGATGGCATAGAGCCTGCCATCTTTACCGGGCTTAATCCAGGCGATGTCGTCACCAATAGTGGTGACTTTCCATCCCGGCATACTCTCGGGCGGAATAATCATGGCCAGGTTGGTCTTGCCACAAGCCGAGGGAAAAGCAGCAGCCACATAAGTCTTCTTACCTTCCGGTGATTCCAAGCCGAGTATGAGCATGTGCTCCGCCAGCCATCCTTCTTCCCGTGCCATGCTGGAAGCGATTCTCAGAGCAAAACATTTTTTGCCAAGCAGCGCGTTTCCGCCGTATCCGGATCCGAATGACCAGATCTCCCGGGTCTCGGGAAAATGACAGATATATTTTTCGAAGGGGTGACAGGGCCAGGCTTCATCCTCTTCTCCAGCAGAGAGAGGATGTCCAACGGAATGGAGGCAGGGAACAAAGTCACCATCTTCACCCAGCACGTCGATAACCTGTTTACCCATGCGGGTCATTATTTTCATATTGGCGGCGACATAAGGGGAATCGGTCAGCTCAACACCAATATGGGCAATGTGAGAGCCCAGGGGTCCCATGCTGAAAGGAACCACGTACATGGTGCGTCCTTTCATGCTCTTCTTGAAAAGATCTTTCAAAACAGCTTTGGCTTTGTCTGGGGCCATCCAGTTGTTATTCGGACCGGCGTCATCTTTGTAGTGGCAGCAGATGAATGTGCGCTCTTCCACCCTGGCAACATC
>JAUIJG010000075.1 GCA_030431355.1 bacterium | reverse complement strand
TCTATAACCAAGTTCTCTTGACAGGTTTATAGTCAGTTTATCTGCGATCATTTTAAGAGCTGACGGAGGGTCTATTCGATTGTTTCCTATCGTACACACCATCCATTTGCCGGATTTTGCTGTTCGCACCCGGGGCAAAGCCAGTGAGACCCCGGATATGGTCTTCCTTTCCAAATAGAGTCAGGACCCGGTAGTGTTCATATTATTTCTGTATAAGCCGTTCTTCCGGCCTGAAAAATTCAGTTACATAGAGATCAGTTCTTGCTCTTAGCTTCGTCTATTCTTACCTGGAATGACGAAGATTCATGACCTGATGGTACGTTCTCTTCCGGTATTTGTAGACCGTTTCCATCTCTCAGGCTGAAGAATCTTGGAGACATAATCTCCAGTCCGGCTTGATTGAATTGGTCCATAATATTTTCATGGAGTTCCGAGTAAATGGACGGCATCAAACTTGCTTCATGGGTATAGGCGTTGAGTTCGTAAGTGACAGAGAAATCACCGAGAGCTTCACCGAGAACGAAGGGTTGCGGTTCATTCAGAATATGCTCTGTATTGCCGGCTGCGTCCAGGAGGAGCTTCTTCACTGTCTTGTGCGGTACATCGTAGCCGATGGTTATTTTGGTGTGCAGGATGAGTCCGCCCTTATCGGCCATTTTGCTGTAGTTAATAATGTGGGAGTTCAGTATCTCCGCATTTGGTATCGAAATGATTTCGTTCTTCGGTGTCTTTATTCTGGTCACGAACATCGATTTCTCGAAAATATCTCCTGTACAGGAGCCGACGTTTATACGGTCTCCAATTTTAAATGCCTTTGAGTACGTGAGAACCGTTCCAGCAAGGATATGTCCTACTACGCTGGTTGAACCCAGGGAGAAGAGAAGACCGAATAGAAGGCCAACTTGCTTGAAGGATTCCGACTCATATCCAGGGGCGTAGGGTAGAGCCAGTACTAGAAAGAACAGAACTATAAACACCCGCGCTATTTTATAGGTGGGTGTAGCCCATTCCTGCTCGAATCCTGAGATTTTGATCGTACCGGCATCAAGAGCGTCGAAGAAGAATCTAGCCAGGGCTATGGCTCCGTAAGTAAGAAGCGCTATAACCAGTATGGCGAAAAGACTGGGAAGGTAATTTAAGAATGCTTCCATCGCCTGGGTAACAGGTGACAGGCTTGCTTCTTTCAGCTTCAGACCGATAGCGGTGGTATTGGGAAAAGCTTCGAGGATAAAGAGGAGATATACATAGATTGCGGCCAATACTACAATCCATTGCACTATCTGAATGACAGAGCCGATGAGGTTGGCCATCATGTCAGCGCTCATCAAAGTGGCTTTCTGAATTTTGATGGATTTCAGATTTGAACCTTTTGACTCATGAAGCTTTTTATTGATGTAAGCGCCCAGTTGAAAAATTATTGCTGAAAATATCAAGAGCACTATGGTGGCAATTACAGTGGCTGAAACCGCATAAGCCATTCTTCCTGCGGTTATCTCCTCTTTCTTCTCGGAAAGCGCGCTTCTCAACTTTCTGGAGAACTCATAAGCTAGCTTTCTTGTGGAGCTTTTGTGTGCTTTGGCATCATCTATAGTGACTGTCGCTAAAATCTGATCATTGTAGACAAGGTCTGTTCCGGTAGGCGTGTCTTTAATTCTTAGAAAACCAGGATCGAATTGATGGTCCTGGGTGATCCTTTCAACAAGACCGACTGTCCTCATCGCCCTGTCCTGGGGGGATTTCCCATCAAGTCTGGAGTAGTAGATGAACAGCCTCTGCCCTTTGACAGTGACGGCGCAGGGAGCATCCATGGAGACATTGGTGCCGGTATCGGTGCCGGGTTGGTCCTGGGAGTAAACCGGAGAGACGCAAGTCATGAAGAATAAAGTACTGAAAGTCAAGATGACTAAATAGGCAATGTTGCGCATGGTCTAAAAGCTTTCCTGTTGTGGGGAAGAAAGACTGGTCATAGGCAGCTTTGATTGACCGACGTAAATTATCGGTCAAAATATTCAATATATAGAGCCACTGTATATGGTTAATACCCTCAACGCCTCTTCCATAAACAATGATGTCAACAGGCGGGGGTGGGGTGGAGCTAGTCCAGCGGTTTGTAGTCTTTCGGCAGACCGTGATTGTAGATTCTTTCGAAGGTGCTCTTCAGCTCATCTTCGCCGCGCTTAGGTGTGGCGCCGGAAACCAGCTCAACCAGGCGTCTCCAGGTTATGTCTCGGAAGCTCTCAATGTCACCAGGGTTCGTTTGATCCCTTTCTGTCTCCATGACGGTCAGAACATTATGGCAGGGCAAATTCAAGAAAGATTCCACGCAATCGCCTTCGAAGTGATTGTCTTTGCCTGAGTTGAGAATCTCATACACTTTGTCTATAGGCATTCGATTTCGATAGTGTCTTACCGAGGTCAACGCGTCGAATACATCGGCCACTGCGATGATTTTTGACAGGAATGGAATTTCATCACCTTTCAGACCGCGGTAGTATCCTGTTCCGTCAAGCTTTTCATGGTGGCAGGAAGCCACATAAGGAACAGCCTGAAGCCTTCTGGTGAAAGGTAGGTTGGAGAGAAGATCGAATGTGATGCGTGCATGGGTCTGAACACAGGCGTACTCCTCCGGTGTTAGACGTCCGTTCTTCCAGAGAATAGCCTCGGGAACGCCGATTTTGCCATAGTCGTGCATCATCGCTGAATATCTAAGCACATCGATGTCTTTAGAATGGACATCCATGGCTCCACCGATGAGCAAACTGTATTTGGTCACCCTTATGGAATGTCCTGCCGTGAGCGGGTCTCTTTTATCAATTGTCTGGGCCAGAACTTCCAGGGTTTTGTCCACAAACTGCTCAATCTCTTGATAGGCCTGGGCTTGTTCGATCAGACCGGCAGCAACTGCAGCCAGGGCTTGCAGCCAGTCTTCATCTTCCGAAGTGAAGGGACCGCCGTCTTTGTTCAGGACCTGGAAAACACCTATTACTCGCCCGGAACGATTCATCATCGGAACACAGAGAACGCTCCTTGTCCTATAGCCCGTCTGCTTATCTACCGCCGGGTCGAAGCGCTCATCTTCGTAGGCATCCGGGATATTGATTATTACTCCGGAGCGCGCGCAGTAAGCGACAATGCTGGTCCCATCCATGGGAATTCGAATTGTTTTTGAACCATCAAGACCCTGGGCCACCTTGGTCCATAATTCGGTCTCCCCTTCTCCATCCTGCTCGACTACGAAGACGCTGCAACGGTCAGCTTTGAGCATGGACTGGGTTTCACGGGTAATGGTTTCCAGAAGAGGATCAAGCTTTCTTTCCGTGGCCATGGACTTGACCACACGATAGAGACCGGAGAGGGGTCTCAGGCGATCCAGCTCTTCCTGGAGCCTGATTGTCTTGATTTCCCGCTCTATTAGCGCCACTTCTCTCTTATTGAGCTCTTCTTCTATCTTCTTGAGCGATTGCTCTTTGTTCTTCGGATCTACTTTGGGGAGTTTATCCGAGGTTTTCGGTCTTGCCTTGGTTCCGGCAGGTGCAGAATTCTTCTTGTCTCCTTTCAGATAGCGGGTTCCGGCTTCGCTCTTCTTCTCTTCGCCGGATGCGGTCTTATCTGTGGAAACATCACTTTCAACACCGGTATTTGATTCCTTTTTAGAATCTCTGGTGTGAGAACTGGAGGACTTAGCCATTTTGACCTCGTGAAATTAACGCTTTGGAGCCGGACCTCAAATAATATACCCAAAAGCTAGGCTCTTGAGGTCATAATGTACTAGATTGGTCCGGTCTGTTGCAATAACGCTGCAGGGCGATGTTTTATCTATCTAGCCAGGGCCCCGAGACCTATTCATTCAATATGGGCGGATAGAGGGGCGCTTCAAGCCTTCTCCAGATCAACACCCAGGCTCTTCCTATCACTCGTTTTTGGTCCAGAAAACCCCAGACATGGCTGTCTTCGCTGTTGTTGCGGTTGTCTCCCATCATAAACAGATGTCCCGGCGGAACAATAATAGGATCGCTGGCATTGGCGGCGTAAGGATGAATGAATTGGTTGGTGATGTTTCTGCCGCTGATATCTCCCAGAATATTCAGGTCGTAGTCCGGAATCTCCTTGATATAGGATGATTCATCCAGCAGCTGCCCATTTATGAAAACCCCAACTCCTGCTTGAATCCGAATATGATCCCCGGGAAGGCCGATTACCCTTTTGATGAAGGCCGGATCGTTGGGAAGAAAAGGCAGACCGGTCCAACGACCGAGAAGGGTGAGAGGATCATTACCCAGGTCCCTGCCGCCCATTTCAGCCGGTGGCGGATAGAATACAAGGATATCGCCTCTTTTAATGGGCTGACCCAGATGTCCGGAAATCTTCTCTACTATCAGCCTGTCATTGATTTGCAGGGTAGGCTCCATGGAAGCTGATGGTATATAACGTGCTTCACCGATTAATCCCCGGATGGCGATCAATAGAATTAAGGTAACCACCACAAGCTCGATTATCTCGCGCACGAAGCCTTTCAAGAAACCGAGCTTATCCTGGGACTCTACCTGTGACTCTGACTTTGGACTTGTTTTAGTAGGTTCCATCAATTTATATAGTTCTTCGTTCTTCCGTTCATACGATTATACTTTATTCCAAGAATCAGGCATGGGCGGGCTTTTTGTTGCCCTGTACGCCGGAGCTTGAACGCAGCTTGGCTACGGTTTTTTCCATGACCTGGGCGAAACGATCCAGTTCGGCTGGTGAGTTCATCTCCGTAACTGCCACAAGTATGCAGTTTTCGAGGTCCCTGTACATTCTGGAAATGTTGATACCGGCAAGTATGTTCTCGTCTTTGAGAGCTTCGAGCAGTTGCTCCACCGGCATATCTACTTCAAGAACAAATTCATTGAAAAATTGCTGGTTGAATTTCAGCTTTAGACCCGGGATGGCGGTGAGCTTATCGGCCAGGTAATGTGCTCTCAAAAGAGATATTCTTGCCAGCTTTTCGAAGCCTTGTTTGCCCAGCATGGTGAAATAAACCAGGGAAGCCAGCGCGTTAAGAGCCTGGTTGGTGCAAATGTTGGAGGTCGCTTTCGCTCTTCTGATGTGCTGCTCTCGGGTCTGCAAGGTCAGGGTGAAAGCTCTCTTTCCGTCTTTGTCGGCAGTGACTCCCGCCAGTCTTCCAGGAATCTGTCTCATGTATTCTTTCTTGCAAGCCATGTAGCCGGCGGAAGGACCGCCGAAATTGAGGAAGTTGCCGCAGGATTGCACATCGCCGACAACAATGTCGGCACCCAATTCACCAGGAGCTTCGAGCACCCCGAGACTGATCGGATCGGTGACAAGGATGAGAAGGGCGCCGGATTCATCTTTCAGCTTTCTGAGAGCGGCAAGATCTTCGAAACAACCGAAGAAATTAGGATACTGAACAATTATCCCTGCGGTTTCATCGTCAAGCTTGACTCTAGCTGGATCAGCAACTCCGTCGTCACACTCCAGGGTCTCGTAGTCTAGTTTCAATGCTTTGGCGTAACCGTGGGTCACCATGCGATGTTCCGGGTTCACCGAACGCAGAGCGACAAGTTTGTTGCGTCCGGTGACTCGGCAAGCCATCAGACCAGCTTCGGCGCAGGCTGTAGGTCCATCGTACATGGACGCGTTGGCTACTTGCATTCCGGTTATCATGCAAATTGCAGTCTGGAATTCATAAATGGCTTGTAAGCTGCCCTGGGAAACTTCCGGCTGATAAGGAGTATAGGCGGTGGCAAATTCGGACCTTGATACTACCTGCGAAACCACCGATGGCACATAGCGCTGGTATTGACCTCCACCGAGGAAGCATGACTGTTTGGAGGTGGGTTTGTTTTTGGATGCTAGTTCGTCTATGTGGCGAATAAGTTCGAGTTCACTCAGCCCTTCCTTTATTTTGATGGCTTCGGCTCTCAATTTGTCAGGAATGTGACCGATCAGCTCTTCGAAGGTGCTGACGCCGATGGCGCCGAGCATGTCTTTTCTATCTTGAACCGTGTGGGGCAGGTAAGGAATGTTGGCAGTGTCTTCGCTCATTGTTACTCCAGGTTCCTCTGAGGTCCTCATCTCGACTGCGGCATGGATGCTTTGTTACAGTCGGTGAATAAGGGTAATGACTAGTGATCTGTAATAGTTTAGCTTTTGTATTAATAGATTTGACTCGACGTTAAGGGATCGCTTCATTAATATTGCGACAGTTTCCAGGCTGAGCTGAAATTCATATTCGAGGCTTAAAAATAATGAAACTAGTGGTCGGACTGGGTAATCCAGGCAGCGAATACGAAGAAACCCGCCATAACGCAGGATTTAAGGTTATCGATCTGCTGGGCACCGAATTCAGTGCCCAGTTCAGGAAGAAAAATCATGTGTTGCGTGGCGCTTCTTACGACTACGCCAAAATAGAAATTTCCAAACAAGAGGTTCTTCTTCTCAAACCTCTTACATATATGAATCTATCCGGAGGGGCGGTGAAAGCCGCGTTAGACTGGTTCAAAATTTCAGAAAAGGAGTTGATCGTTCTCCACGACGATGTCTCACTTCCTCTTGGCAAGATCCGCATACAACAGGGTGCCGGTGCTGGTGGGCAGCACGGAGTCGAGTCAATTATTGAAAACTTGAAAGGTAGTAAAGCGTTCACCAGAATCAAAGTCGGGGTCGGTCCAGACCCTGGTGGCGCCACAAGACACAAATTTGTTCTGGCCCCGGTTCGAGAAGAAGATCGGCAGTTGTATGAAGATGTTCAGAAAATGGCAAAAGATGCGGTCAAATTTATTCTGAAATATGGCCATGCCAGGGCTGCCAACAAATACAACGGAAAAGATCTCAGGGAGTTGGAAGAGTCCAAATAAAAGGATCTCGGTAGTGCGCTTCCGGATGGATTTCAAGAGGGATGTGTCCGGGCACAAACTCTCCTTCATCTTTTTTGTCTCCTCTTAGAATCGTACCTCTCAATTTGAGACATCATATTCTTCTTAGGCAATTTATATATCTCGAAGATCTGGTATTGCCGCAGTTTTCAATATTTAAATCGAGCAATTGGGGCCTCTCCTGCTCACGTTTCGGATTTATCAGGGTTAAGCACACTGTAAATTCTTACACACTATTAATTAAGACCTCCCGGGTTACGCTTTGTATCAACAGACAGGGCTCGACGGCAGACTGCCCACCAGCACTGAAATAATTTTTCAGTGAAAAAACTTTGCTGGTTCAGGCTTGAGACGATGTCAGTAATCTAGAATCTAGCCTGGTTTAAGTCCAGATGTAGGAAGCCAACTTGGAGATTAGTAATTCGTGAGCGGCATTCTTGACAAAATGATTAGCGACAAAGAAGGCAGTGCCAGTCGCAACTTTCTTTTATCAGCACTGTGGTGGTCGTTACTCGGTATGGGAGCGGGACTCTTTGCATCCATGGAGTTCGTCAACCCTGACCTGGTGCACAACGTACCTCAGTTATCCATGCCTCACCTGAGAATGTGGCACGTTAATGCCGTCACCATCGGCTGGCTCTCCATGGCTTATGTCGGTTCCATGTTCCACATGGTTCCCACCTTATGTAAAAACAAGCTTCACTCCGAGCGGCTTGGCAACTTCACGATGTGGGCCTGGAACGGAGTTATGGTGGCAGCCTTCTGTACGTTGCTCCACGGCAACACAGAAGGAAGAGAGTACGCCGAACTCGGTGCTTTGCTCGATGTTCTTGTGGTAGTCGCTCTCTGTCTTCTCACCTACAACATCTGGATGACGGTGGTTAACCGTCGAGTGCAAAAATTATATGTAAGTCTCTGGTACTTCCTGGGCTCTCTTTTCTGGTTCCCGCTGGTTTACGTAATCGGACAGAGAACCTTTGTCTCCTTGCCCGGTTTGAACGACGCCATTGTCGGTTGGTTCTATGGACACAATATATTAGGTATGTGGTTCACCACCGTCGGTGTCGGTTTGATGTACTACCTGCTCCCCCGTCTGACCAAGGCTCCTCTATACAGCCATGGTCTTTCTATGTTGGGCTTCTGGGGAATCGCTCTTTTCTACGCACCTACAGGAACTCACCACATCACTCAGTCACCTGTGCCTGAGTGGCTGAAGGCTATCGCTATCATTTCTTCGATATTCCTTCTGGTGCCTGTACTGACTGTATTGACCAACTTTTTCATGACGATGAAAGGTCGCTGGCACATGCCCGTTAATGACATGGCTCTGCGTTTTGCGGTCACTTCATGTTTCTTCTATCTTGCTACCTGTTTGCAAGGACCCTTCCAGGCGACTCGTTGGATCAACTGGTACATCCACTTCACCCAGTGGGTTGTAGGCCATGCCCATGCCGCCTTGCTCGGTACTTTCTCCTTCATCGTCACAGCGGCTATTTACTACGCGCTGCCAAGGCTTTGCAAATTCGATACCTGGCATAGCGACGGTTTGATCAAGCTTCATTACTGGCTTAAGTTAGTCGGTTTCTTGATCTTCTACTTCGCTCTTACCGTAGCCGGACTGGTTCAATCCGCCGGATGGGCCATGGGTTACCCGGTGGACCAGTGGAGCAACACTCTCTATCCATACTGGTTAACCAGGTCTCTGGGAGGAGGAATGATTGTTCTAGGTCAGGTTATATTCTGCTACAACGTTTTCCGAACAATTTATTCTCGACGAGAAGTTAGCGTTAAAGCTAAGACTAGGGAGGTCAAGGTTTAATGAACGGTTACGGTTACCGCCTCGGTGCCATTGGTATCATCTCAACCTTTTTTATAATCATCTTTTCCACCGTTCTGATGCCGATGGTGCTTTTCAGACCGGAAGTGACTCCCAGTCATAACGACTATACGGCTCAACAGTCCGTGGCTGATCCGATTCGCGGTCGAAAGATCTATATAAGGGAAGGTTGTCTTTACTGCCACACCCAATTTACTCGACTCCAGGACAGGGGATACGGACCGCTCGTCAAAGCGGGAGATTTCCGCTACGAGACACCGCACCAGCTAGGTACTGCTAGAACTGGTCCCGACCTTACTAACGAAGGTGGCAGAATGCCATCGGAATGGCAAAAGGCTCACTTGATTCAACCTAGAGCCGTCAAGCCCGGTTCTATCATGCCGAGTTTCAGCTATCTCTCCGAAAGAGACATGAACGACCTGGTTGCTTACATTCAAACCCTGGGTAACAACAGGAAAGTAGACAAGTGGGTAGAAGCTCCCGATGAGTATCTGCAGTCCACATGGACAGGTCAGAACCTGGCTAAAAACAACCACGTCGATACCGGATCCGATGCCGCAGCCAATGCCGGTCGCGGAATCTTTACTCAAAACTGTGCTGCTTGCCACGGTTTGGAAGGTGTCGGCAACGGTCCCAACTCACTTACACTCTTGAAGAAGCCGGCTAACTTCAGCAGACCTTTCTTCAAACAGTACACCGACGAGATGTGGTACTACCGGGTTGCCGAAGGCGTACCTGGAACTAGAATGCCTCGGTTCGGCATGGTGTTGACCGAAGAAGAGATCTGGTATCTGGTGGCATATCTGAAGACACTTCCCCAGGACAGAGCTGTGGTTACCGATTCCATTGACGAAGTCAACAAGGTCGATCACATCAAGCTGCCCAAACTGACAAACCAGTTGTATGAACCTCACCATGGCGGACATGATTCCGGCTCGAGTGAAGAACATGCCGGTAAGTCAGAAGCTGGTCACGAGTAGGAGGTAACCGACAATGTGTCCTAACTGCATTCTCAACCAGGCTCCCTTAGACAACGGTTTATATGTTGCATTCGGCGTCTGCATAGTATTTTTCATCATCGCGGTGGTGGCTATGTGGTGGGCTCTGGGAGACGGTCAATTTGAGGATATCGAGTCGACCAAGTTCGATATGCTCGATGATGGCGACGACGGATCTTTGAGTAAGAAAGCAAGAGCCGCCGTTGAGAAGACCAGAAAAGCAGCCAATCAGAATGGCTAAGCTCAGTTGTAGTGATTCGCGAAGAAGAGGCAAGACATGGCAGAAGATGTAAAACATGAAGAGGAGCACTACGAGGAAGTCTCCGAATACAGAATCGGTGAAGGTCCACCTCCGCCATTTCTGGTTATTTGTTTCATCCTGATTTTTATATATGCCGCGGTTTCGTGGATACCGTTTTTCAAGTACTAGACCTAAGGAAGTAGATTCGGAAATTGAAGAAGAAAATGAAATCTTTTATCAAGCGTATCGATAAAGCAGCCATAGCTCTCCTCTCCATACCGGTGATGGTGGCTATGACCGCCTGTACCGGGCAGATGGATGTTAACGAGAAGAAAGACAGCCTCGCCAACCGGGATGCCACTCACAGTGCTGAAGTCCTTGCCATGCCGGACTCCAGACCTTCTGTAGGCGATGGCGGAGTTTACTGGCAAGAAGCAAATTGCGCTTCCTGTCATGGTGCCACCGGCCAGGGTGTCGCAGGCAAATGCGATATCGACCTTACTAACGTTGAATGGATGAGAAACAGAAAGCCGAACGAGCAGTTCATGGCTGTTGCCTATGGAAAAGGCGTCGTTACTAAAATGCCGGTGCTTTCCCAGGAAGGCCAGGTCGAGAATATGGATCCTGTGGTGGAGCGTACTTTCACCCACCCCGAGTTTTCCAGCAAGTATGACAAGAGAGTTCTCTGGGATCTGGTCTTCTACAGCCGGTCTCTCGCTGCTCCTCTCCTGACGGAGAAAGAGCATACTTCTATGAAAGCCGTATTCGGTGCTAACTGCGCGGTCTGCCACGGCACCAGAGGTGCTGGCGACGGTCCTCTCAACAAAGGTCTTGTTCTTCAGCCTGCTCCGGCGAACTTCAATCAGTTCAATCGTTTCTACGACAGAACCGACGAGCAGATTTGGGATCACATCGCCAACGGTATCAAGTGGGAAGGCATGCCTAACTTCCTGGGCAAAAAAGACGAGAAGAACGGTGTCAAATTTGATGCTGATTACATCTGGAAACTTGTTCAGTACATAAGAAACTTCCACGAAATGCCTGACTTTGAGCTGGAAGAGAGCAAGAAGGCGATGGTCAAGACCCAGATAACCTCCGATTATAAATCTGGTTCTGCTGCCAAGGCTCCAGCTGCTGCTCCTGCCGAATCCGACATGGCCAAGCAAGAATTAAAAGAAGAGGCCGGTGCAAAGCCGACCGCCATTTCGACCGATTCTAAAGCAGAAGCTGCTTCCGAAGGCGGCAATGAGAAAGCCAAAGAATCTGTACCGGAAAAACACTAATAAGGAATTCCTATTAAATTCAGGGTGAATGAAATGAGTGACGGGATAAAGAGAAGAACGATATTGAAAACGGTGGCAGCTGTGCCTCTAGCTCTGACTTTCGGGCTGTTGGCGTCGCCATTCCTCCGTTATCTGAGACCTACTCTAGGTCCTCTCGATGTACTGGGACCATCGGACCAGCCTCTGGCCGAGCCTCCTATCCCCACCTTCTCCGACGCTGAATTTCCGGATGACTGGACATGTATTCCATTTATGTTCAACCAGAAATATTTGGAGTACAACCCGGAGCAGAAAGAGGTCAGAACCATTCCCGGCTATATCGTTAAGTTGCCGAATGGAGATCTGGTGGCATACAGTAGAATCTGCCCGCACCTTGGCTGCATCTTCAACTTCGTGAAAGATCCCGAAGAGTGCGCCAAAGGCTATAACTTCAAACCGAACGGTCCTGTATTCGCGTGTCCATGCCATTTGAGCGTGTACGACATAGCCCAGGCTGGAAAAGTTGTCAGTGGTCCTGCACCTAGACCACCACGTAAGTTCGAGCTCAAAAGAGAAGGTGACAAGGTTCAAGTAATATCGTTGGAGGCTGGTTCAATTGCCTAGTACTACTGCTAAAAATGAAGGTTTCTGGGGAGGTCTCGCCAAGGCTGGAGACTATGTCTCGACCCGGATCAAGAACATCGACATTTTTGACGAGACTTATCAAGCCGAGGCTAAAACCAATCCTTTTTACGCCCTCGGTCCGATTTTCTACCTCATCTGGTTCGTCGTCATGGCGACCGGTCTGGTGCTGATCGCCTGGTATGTACCGAGTAAGGCTGCCGCCTTCGATTCAATTCTGTACATACAGAACCAGGTGCCATTCGGCAACATCATTCGAGGAGTGCATAAATACGGGGCCGACGCGATGATCATCGCGGCCACCATGCGTGTCTTCAGAATGTTTATTATGGCCGACTACAAGCCGGGCAAAGAGTTCAACGTTGCCATCGGTCTGGTCATGCTCTTACTAGCAATGTACTCCGGTCTGACAGGTTATCTACTAATCTGGAACCAGCGAGCTTTCTGGGCGACCAAAGTATTTGCCACCTTCCCGACTTATATGGACCAGTTTCCCTTCATGGGCGACTACTACATGCCTCTGGTCAAATCCCTTCACCTGGGATGGAACACGGCTGAGGTCCTTCTGGGAGCTGGTGGTGCTATTACCCAGGAGACGATTACTCGTTTCTTCAGTTTGCACCTGGCGTTCTCTCTGATACCACTTATTCTTGTGGAAATTTATTTCTACAACAATAACTACAAACGTGTTCCTCTGAACTGGATCAAACGCAACATCGTTATCCTGATGCTGGTGATTATCGCTATTATCATCCCGGCAGCACTCGGAAGAAGATCCGATCCGGACGTTACACCGTTGCCGATCCTTTCAGACTGGTATTTCCTCGGTCTCTATCAGATGTACAAATATCTGGAGCCTGTGGTGGCGACGGAGATAACGTTGCTGATACCAATATCTGTCGTCTTGATTCCATTTTTCGACACCTGGATAACCGGCGGCGAGAAGAACATTATGAAACGTCCCCTGGTACTCATGACTACCATCATGGGCGGCTTGACCTGGATTGTGTTCTCGCTTCTGATCATCGCCAACATAGCCAACATCCACGACGATCCACCCTGGTGGAGATCATCTATGTATCTCCTGGTGAATGCTGGAATCTTGTGGCAACTCTGGTTCCTCTGGACCACTAAAGATCTCAAAGCGAGAGCTAAGGGAGCGGCCGGTTGTCTCACCATGGGCTTCATCGCCTTGATTCAGACAGTATGGGCAGTTTGGTACTGGTTCATGGCCAAGACTGAGCTATTCCTATCACCTTTGCTCCACGCCTTCACTTACTGGGCATGCAGACCTTTCCTCGGTGCCAGTGGGGCGAGGGCAGAAGAGTTGACCCAGGCGCTGGTGCCTAAAGGTGCCCAGATGCCCTATAACGTGGACTTGATCCCCGCCATAGAGCAGCGTTGGGTTGGCAAGATCGAAGGTGGTGCCGGTATGGTCAACGAGTTCAAGGAGCTTGCCGCCAACACCCACAGTCCCATCGACTTCATCTTCCAGCTTATCCCGACATTCACGCCGGACGATCATCCCTTCTATCACGGATGTATGGATTTCGTCGTCTCCAACAAATGGATCTGGGACTACGTGACCCTATCCAATAGACTGACTCCCGGAGTGGAAGCCAAATATCCCCTACCTATTCCTTTCGTAGATTGGTGGTGGATGATTGCGGGACTTGCCTGTCTCATCGCCAGCGGTGTCACTTACTTCATGTGTAAGAGTGCCGAGAAAGAGGTGGAAGCCCAGGCTAAGGCTAAGGCTGCTGAAAAAGCAAAAGCTGCTGCGGCTAAATAGTTAATTGAAGAGGAGAAATAGAGGACAGTGTCAATGAACGGAAATGGCGAATGCAAAGGCGGAGGTGATCAGATGAATTCTGGTTGCGGATGCGCTTCGCAAAATTCCGAGAAGAAGGCTGTCGAATTCAAAGTGAAGTTCGTGTACAAATTCGCTTTCTTCGTCGGCGCTGTCCTCGCGCTCTCATGGTTCTTCGAGGGTTGGAGACAGGTGCAAGAGGGTGTCACTCTGCCCCATTGCGCAATGCTTCTTTTTGGTACTGCCACCACCATATTTTTTGTCGGTGTGCAGGCATACTGGATTTATCTTGAGGAGAAGTTCAAGGGGACCTTGAAAAAGCGTTTCGGTTTGTTTGAGCGGATCTATGAGATGACCAAACGTGATTCTGATATTCAGGGCTGTCGGTAAAGGAGAAGGATTGAAAAGTGGGAAATCCTATTAAACTGTTGTTAGTTGCTGCTGGAGTAGGGGCCTGTATCTTCTGGTCGGTGGGTATGCTCTGGGCTGAACTTGGAATGCCTGCCCTTGAGAGTTTCGATTGGCCCCACACAATCAAACTTCTACAGGCTGAGCCCCTTATGAAAGGGCTTGTTGATACTTATAACGGTATGTTCAAAGCCGGCACCGAGGCTCATCTCACCAGTAAGAATGCTGAAGGTCCCATCGGTGATTATGTGTACGCCCTGGCGATTGCCATGGCATTTGTCGGTGGTGCCGTGGCCATCATGGCTGTTGGTAGTGAAGACGAGACAGAGAAGACCGTGGTACCAGTCAAAAAATAGAATTCATTAGTTATACGCTTCGGGGAGCAAGGTCGACAGAGGATCCAAAATGGAAAAGACGGGATTATTCAACAACTTATTTCTGTGGATGGAAGACATCACCAATAAGGTATTAAAGAGTAAATACAACCCTTTTTATTACCACGGTGCGCTGCCTCAATTCATCATGTACATCCTGTTTCTATCAGGATTGCTGCTATTTGCTTACTATGTTCCCACCATCGATAACGCTTATTTCTCGAAGAACCTGGTCAACGCCTACACCTCCGTTGACTATATAACCGAACAGATTCCGTTTGGTGCGGTTATCCGGGCAGCACACCGCTATGCCGGTGACGCCATGGTTGTGTTTATTGTTCTCCACGCCGTAAGAGTATGGGCTACCGATAGATTCAGACAGTATCGCTGGGTTCAGTGGATCTCGGGAATCATTCTATTCTTGATGGTTATGTTCATCGGTCAGACCGGCTATTACCTCATCTGGGACGAGCGTTCCTTGCTCCTCACCAGAATGACCGTATCCGCTCTTGCTGCCGTTCCTGGTATCGGAGAAGGTCTGGCTAACTGGTTCTTGAATGGAAGAACTATTTCAAACCTGACCCTATCCAACTTCCTCTTTATTCATATCGGTCTCTCTTTCTCTCTCATGTTCGCTTTGTGGATACACTACGTGAGAATGACTAGACCGGTTATCACTCCACCCCCGGCCCTCAACTACTTGCTTCTGGCAATGGTATTCGCCCTTGTCTACATCTTCCCTCTTACCGAGACAAAGATGGCCGACATGAATGCCCAACCCACCATGTCTGAAGTTGACGTGATCTTCCTCTGGCCCTATCAGTTACTGGCAGCCTGGGGAGAAATTCCTTTCTGGATTGCCATGGTTATTCTTCTTATCGCTCTCTGCGTTATTCCTGCCAATATTTACGGGGCCAAGCCGGTGGAAGCGGCTGAAGTAGTAAATAATAAGTGTGTTGGATGCAGGCTCTGCTCCCTCGATTGCCCATACCAGGCTATTGAGATGGTGCCGGCACCAGCAGATTCAAGATTTAAACTTCTGGCAACGGTGAAGTCAGCTCGCTGCTCCGGATGTGGTGTCTGTGTCGGTGCTTGTGCATTCGATGCTATCGATCTTCCAAATAATGAAGACGCCCAGGTGACTGCGAAAATCAAAGAGCTAATCGAAGCTTCTTAAAAGAACGGTTTTAAAAAGGATCTCAATTTCTAAGGTAAATCAAGATGGCTGAAGAAAAGACAGTAAT
>JAUIJG010000551.1 GCA_030431355.1 bacterium | reverse complement strand
AGAAGGCGTTCTTGGCTTACCCCAATGATGTGTCCACTCAAATCTGCTGCTTTCGCCGCGCCATGACCATCCCCATCGCGCTTTTAGTCGGTCTCTATATGCGTTATCTGAGACCTGGGAAGATAACGGAAGGCACCATAATCGGTGTTGCTCTTACCATAGGAGCGGTTGTCGGCGGTCAGTACATAGCAGAGAATCCACAACTCGCCCCAATCTTCACCCTTAGTGGAGAAGAGCTGGCCATCTCTGTAATGCTTTATGGATTCGTCGCCTCGGTGCTGCCGGTCTGGCTCTTATTAGCTCCCAGGGACTATCTATCGGCCTTCCTGAAGATAGGCACAATCGCCCTTCTTGCCCTGGGGATTTTATTTCTCCGCCCCGAAATGCAGATGCCCGCCCTGACCATTTTTACCAATGGAGAAGGTCCTATTTTTACAGGAGGCATCTTTCCCTTCTGCTTCATAACAGTGGCATGTGGAGCCATTTCCGGTTTTCACGCCCTGATCTCATCTGGCACCACGCCAAAAATGATCATGAAAGAGTCCCACGCTCGCTCAATAGGCTATGCCGGAATGCTCTGTGAAGCGACGGTGGCGATAATGGCGATGATCGCCGCTTGCGTTCTCGAGCCAGGAATCTACTTTGCTGTGAACAGCCCCCAGGGCGTTGTCGGCGCCGATCCAATACAAGCTGCGGCCCACATCACAAAATGGGGCTACGCGGTCAGTCCCGAAGCGATGACCAACCTGGCCAGGGAGGTCGGTGAGTCTTCCCTATGGGCTCGCACAGGCGGTGCGCCGACCCTGGCGGTGGGGATGGCCCATATATTTGCCAACGCCTTGAAAGCCCTTCCCGGACAGGAAGCAGCGATAGCATTCTGGTACCACTTCGCGATCATGTTTGAAGCCCTTTTTATACTGACTTGCCTTGATGCCGGCACCAGGGTAGGACGATTCATAGTCCAGGATTTTCTCAAACTAATTTGGAAACCGCTGGGTAGAACCGATTGGTATCCGGCTATTTTCCTCAGCTCCGCGCTGGTGGTGGGAGGCTGGGGATATTTCCTCTACCAGGGTGTCATAGATCCCCTGGGAGGCATCAATTCTCTCTGGCCGTTATTCGGCATCTCCAACCAACTTTTAGCGGTGGTCGCTCTCTGTGTAGGAACCACGATAATATTCCGCATGGACAAAAGCAAATACGCCTGGGTAACGATCCTTCCCCTGACCTGGCTGATTGCCGTCACCTCGTCAGCAGGCTACTTGAAGATCTTTTCAGATTCGCCGAAGCTCGGCTTTCTTGCCCATGCCGACACTTTGAAGACAAAGCTTACCGATACCACAATCGCTGCCCATGAGGCAACCAAACTGAAAGTATTGATTTTCAATGACTATCTTGACGCCACCCTCGGTGGTATCTTTATCATTCTGGTGTCCATAATAGTCATTGATTCGCTACGAGTCTGGATTACTCGCCCCCCAAGAAATACAGGACCGGATACGGACAATTCGGATACTCTCTCCGGCTCCGGCCCGGTTAAATGTTGCTAGCGGATATGATGATGGACCAAAAGGACGCAGACAACAACATAAAAAGATACCTGGAGGATGCCGTCAAGTCCGAGCTGGAGCCAGGAGAAGAGGTAATCTGGCAATCCAGACCAGAAACATCCGGTATGCCATTTCAGCTTCTAAAAATTCCACTTCTCTGGCTGGCAGGACTATTTGTTTATTCCATAGGGACTATTACCGACACTTCATTCTATGAAAGTGATAAATACTTCCAGTTTGTGGTCTTCGTATTCATCTTGATTGCAATCATGGGTATAGCAGAGATTGTCGCGATTCCCATACAGGCGAAGAAAACCATATATGTGGTGACGAATCTTCGTTCAATCTGTATCAAACTGCGAGGCAAGTTCGGCTTCTCCAATCAAGATGAATACCACGGCATTTATAGGAAAATGCTACGTCCAGCCAAGAGCACCCTCTATTTCTATTGGGCATACACCATGCCGTTCCAGCTGATCTTCATCTATCTGATATCCGATGTAATCATCAAAATAGCCCAGGATTTCAATCTCTTTTGCTTGCTGGGATTCCTTCTCCTCATGACCGGATGGTTCTACCAGTGGTACCAAGACTACAGAGTGCCACTGCCCAGGTTTCGCGACTGCCCCAAAGCACTCTATTACATTAATGAATGGCTGACCTCCATAGAGTCGGTAGAGCACAAACTTATAGACAAAGTTGTAATCCACGGGAAGAAGAGAAAGGCTGGAGACATCTTCATCCTGGCCGACAAACAAGGATGCATGAGATTCAAATCCGTACCTGATGCCCTGGAGGCTTACAAGATTTTGAAAGAAAATTCAGATAGGACTAGTTAGATGCGTTGGTATCAGCGTTCATAACCGCGGTCTTCTCTTTCAACCACTCCTCAGTATCCATCAAATTCTGGGCATAGGGCTTCAGAATTTTGTTAATCTCGTCTCGATAATGGTCCTGACGGGCTCTCAGTCCATCCTCCGACTCTCCGCGCAGCCGCTGGGAGGGCACCAGACCTGAAGTAGCAAGAATCACCTTCTTCAAATTCTCCTTAGCTTGCTCCGCAGCCGCCTTGGCTTTTAACCAGTACTGACGGCAGTAAAATACATTCCTGGTTCCAGAAGTCATAAACTCTTTAAGACTGGCCCCTTCCTTATAGCCTGTGACTAGCTCCGGCAGCTCTGGCAATTTGGCTTTGATCTCGGCAGCGATGGCATCCTTCTCCTTAAGCTTCAATCGTACCGAAGAAGGACCGCTTCTTGAGGTGGAAGAACGAACCAGACGATCACCCAAAGAAGAGCTATCGCCATTTCTAGCCGAATCGCTACGGCCCA
>JAUIJG010000550.1 GCA_030431355.1 bacterium | reverse complement strand
AACGCCACTGGCTGGTCCAGTTTCTAGAGCACCGCCGATAGGACCATGGACAAAACAGATCCCCTGGAAAATATCATCGATCTCCCTTCCCGGGATATCGAGCTTATCTGCGCTTACCTGAGTAAGAAAGATGCGAAAATGAGAAAGGCGATCGAAACAGTCGGTCCTTTCAACCTCAAGAGAAATGGGGAGAAAGATGTTTTCAGCTCCCTGGTCCGCTCGATCATTTATCAACAACTGAACGGCAAAGCGGCAGCCTCCATCTACGGTCGATTCAAAGATAATTTCGGAAAGAAAGTTTGTCCGGCACCGCGTTTAATAGACTCTGCCAGCGACGATGAACTGAGAAGCTGCGGTATTTCCAAGTCTAAGTTGAGAGCGATCCGCTCGCTCTGCGAGCACCACGCCGCAGGAAATATCCCCTCTGAGAAAGAAGCCCGCAATTTGAGCGAAGAGGAGATAATCGAAAAGCTCACCGCTGTAACCGGTGTAGGTTTGTGGACAGCCCAGATGATCCTTATTTTTCACCTGGGCAAACCGGATATCCTTCCGCACACGGATTATGGTGTCAAAAAAGGATTTCAAAAACTCTATTTCCCACGCTCGAACGACGTTCCCGATGAAGCCAGGCTCATAGAAAAAGCTCGGCGTTGGAGCCCCTATCGTTCCGTGGCAAGCTGGTATCTCTGGCGTATCCTCGATTAGGTCAGGGGCGCCGGAAGCCGACCGGAGATGAGACCCCCCTCATAATGCAGGCTTAACCCGATTAGAGCCCATTGAAGCAAAAGTAGCTCAAAGAGGTTAAAATCTGAGATAACGTAATAGAATTCCAGAGAACCTATCCCCCTTTGCCTTTACAGAAAATGAAATTGAATCCAGGGCTTCTTTCAAAATCGCTCTTACTAACTTGCCTGCTTGTTCTGCTACAGATTTTGCCTGTAGCAACGATGTCGGCGAGCGCCCAGGACTCCTCCAAAGTTCTGAGGATAGAGGCGGTCAACTATCTGACCTGGTGGTTCCATGATGCCACCGGCTATCATCCGGCAATTTTACTGCGCCTTGAAAATGCAAGCGGCGTGGATCTCTCGGGCGTTCTGATCAAATTCCAAGCCCGATTTACCAACCTGAGAACCGGCTATATAAATGTAGCCCGGCAAGAGAAAAGAACCCAATATCCGGCCGGCAAACGCATGGTCATTCTTTTGAGGGCACCGAAAGCCTACGAACTTCCGATTGATCAGCACCTCTGGCCGAGAATCGAATGCAAAGTGATGTGCCGGGTAGGAGACGTGGGAGACGAAGAGACCCAGAACGTTCTGGTGACGAAACTAGATTCACTGACCATGAGCTATGACGAAGCCATGACTCTATTGAGCAAAAGAAACGACATCCGACTCAAAAAAGCACCAAGAATTAAAAAGGGCGGCATAAGACAGCTTCGTACAGAAAAAGCTCTGGTTGCCAGCGCCGGCTCATTGAATGGCGGCTCCAGCAATAAACCCAAAACAACCCTGCCAAAATATTTGAGCACCAATACCCTGCCCGGTCTCGGAGATGACTTCTATAAGTTTGAAAGCAAATTCGGTCTGCCCATTACCACGGACACCAGTCAGTCTAAGTGGACCTGGGCCAGCTACTCCGTGGAAGACCTGGACCTGGATATCATTGTCGGCTCCAGAGGCAGAACAGGTAAAGCGGATCTAATAGTCACCCGAGTCCCTGCCGATAGTGTCAAAAATGATCAGCAGATAATCTCATTGATCAAAGCGTTCGGCGGTGTGTTCCGCAACGAATCCCTGAGCACTCCGAACCGTTCGGTGCGCTATTTACCGGCCGGTAGAATCGAGTTCGGAATCTCCCAGGCGCAGAACTATAGAGCCGCCTTTTTCCCGCCCCACTCGCGCCAGGACAACACCTACGAAGTGGTGGTCACCAGATTACCTGGAAATGTATTAAATATTTTGAGAAACGAGCTGAGAAACGCTAAACTATTGAGATTCCTGGCCCCGGTGACCGGACTGGCGGATTCGCAGTAAGAACTCCGTATCCCGCAGACCAAAAGCATCCGGCCCGATTGAAAAAACGAAATCGGGAGAACCAGGAAACTCAAAAGGCAATGTACTGATTAAACATTCGCCCAGGCGAAAAGTCAGTCGAGGAGGGTTTCCTATGCCGGTAAAAACACCCGTGAAACCATCTACATACAAAGAAGAAATGACACTTCCCCGGGAATCTCCAGCCAGCGCTCTCATAGACAAGATACCAATCAGTTTGGTTCTTACCCTGGCTTCTCCATATCTTGCCGGCGAGCACCCCGAAGACGCCATCAAGTTAGCCCATTCTATTTATGACAGAGAGGGCTATACCTCTACTCTGGACATTCTGGGAGAGGACATGGACTCCGACCAGACCTGCGACGCCTCCGTCGGACAGTATAAAAATCTGGTGGATGAGATCATCAAAAATCCGCTACCGGTAGAAAAAAGTAATTCCCATGGACAGCTTACAATCTCGTTGAAACCTTCCATGTTCAGCACTCTGGCTCCCGGAGAATCAGGAGCAGAGACAAGCCTGGCAAAGGCTTTTCTGAGGATAGAAGAGGTCACAGCCTACGCCAATGAGAAAGCACTGAATGTCACTCTGGAAGCCGAAGATCATCGCTGGACTGACTTTCATCTCGACACCTATTACAGGCTCATTGAAAAAGGCTACACCAACCTCGGTACCGTAATTCAATCAAGACTGTTTCGAACCGAAGCTGATATCAAAAACTTCGATGACCGAATGAGAGTGCGCCTGGTGATCGGTATCTACAATGAACCCGAGTCCATCGCCCACACGGACAAAGCGGTGATGAAGGACCTGCTGGTCAAATACGCCG
>JAUIJG010000549.1 GCA_030431355.1 bacterium | reverse complement strand
TTGTTGTCCTTTTTCCTATTGATTGTCACCGTTGCTCTTACATTCGCCGGCATTGGTGAGCGGCTTGGACGTCTCTTTAATGAACTGAAGCCGCTGGAAGCTTACGCGGTTAATCTGGTCGGTTCAGCCATCGGTATTTTCCTCTTCTCGATTTTGTCTTTTCTAGGCACACCACCTTTTGTCTGGATTCTGGTGGGGGCCTTGCCTGCTGTCTGGGTTTTGAGAAGGCATAAGCTCAGTATCGGTATTTTGCTCGCCTGCGCCGTGGTGCCGCTGGTGGTTCCAGCTCGCGGGATGACTTACACCGACGCCGAGCGATCTACCTGCGAAACAAGATGGTCTCCATACCACAGAGTTGATATGGCGCCACTTTTCTATTCCTTCGGAGAAGGGGATAGGAAGGAGCGTAAACAGGTCGGTCATACTATCAGTGTCAACAAGGGCTATTTTCAGCAGCCCCTCAATCTTTCAAAAGAGTTCGTGGAATCAGCCGGTAATCCGGAGAGAATCACAAACTTTATTTATGACCAGTATGAATTCCCATATCAGTTTATAAAACCCAAGAAAGTGCTTATTCTAGGCGCAGGAACCGGCAATGATGTGGCTGCCGCGCTGAGAATGGGAGCCGAGCATGTGGATGCGGTGGAGATCGATCCTCTCATGGCAAAGCTTGGCAAAGAGATTCATCCGGAGCATCCCTATGATTCTCCGAAAGTAAGAGTGTTCGTGGATGATGCCCGGGCTTTCTTGAGAAAGTCGAATGAGAAGTATGATCTGGTGCTGACCGGATTTTTGGACTCACATACGGTGGCAGGCAACTCGCTATCGGTGCGTCTGGATGACTATGTATACACTGTGGATGGGATGAAGTCCGCCATGGATCACCTGAAGCCTGGCGGTCTCTATAGTATTTGTTACTGTGCCACCGAAGACTTCATAAACCGCCGTCTATTGGAAAATATGCGGGTCGCCATGGGCAAAGATTCGGGCAAACGAATGCTCGGCCTCTTAAAAGAGAAGACCATGGTTTTCCACTTCCTCGCCCCTGTTAGCGATGAGATGATTGCTAAGGTCCCCGAAATGGAGGCCCTCGGTTATGAGAACATCTCAAACTCAGACACCAAAGGGATAAAGCCCTCCACCGATGACTGGCCTTATCTTTATTTGAAACCTACCAGTGGTCTTGATCCTGTATATCTCATCGTCAATTTGATCGTTCTTGCCCTTGCCTGGCTCTGGTGCGGTAAGTCGATACGCGCCAACCATAGCGCCGGAAAGTGGCAACTCTTCTTCTTAGGTGCTGCCTTCTTGCTTCTGGAGCTGTCGATTATCGACAGGATGGCTCTAATTTTCGGTACGGTCTGGATAGTAAATTCAGTTTGTATCTTCGCTGTTCTTCTGGCGATCATTTTGGCTAACATGGTCGTTTTGAAGAAGCCTGGTGTTTTCAAGCCCGACATTTTGTACGGTCTACTCTTTGTTTCTATTCTGGCTATTTACTTCATGCCTCTGGAAATCGCCAGTGAACTGGGGATGTGGGTCGGTGGTTCAATAGCTGCGGCAATTTCGGTTGTGCCTATTTTTATCGCCGGACTGATCTTTTCAGGGTCCTTCTCCTTTGAAAAGCAGCCTGCAGTGGGTCTTGCTTTCAATATGTTCGGTGCTGTTTTAGGGGGGCTATTGGAGTATTCTGCCACCTATACCGGTATCAGAGGCTTGTTGCTGATCGCCTTCTGTCTCTATGCTATATCTTTCGCCTGTTTGAAGCTGTCAAAGAGAGGGAAAGCCTCCGCAGCCGTGGCTGGTGGTGGTGAGATTCCTGTTGATCTGGAAGTGGATGCGGCACCGAAATCGGATTCAGATGCAAATGCAGATGCAGATGCAGATGCAAGTCCGGATTCAGGCTCTAGCTCGACTGAGAGCAAGGGCGATTGACGATTAGGTCGATTGTTCTTAAAGGACGCGTACCGAATTCGGAAGAAGATCTAAAGAGATATGGTTGACCCGGGCGTCGGAAAGCACCGGCGGGCCTAACGATCCAACCATTTTAAAAGTGAGTCTTTGGCGTTGTTCAGCTCCGCCACCCGATCATGATCATCGGCGCGACCAATAGTATCTCTTTCGGCCACGAGCTTTTTCTTCCAGGCGGACTTTACCAAACCTTCGGTTAGATTTTCGACCTCTAGATCCAGCAACCGGCAATATCCTTCCACCTCAGCGGGGGATAGACTTTGATCGAATTGGTCCTGTCTTGCCGGCAGGTTGGTGCCCCGGGGGACATTTTGATTGTTATCGTTGTTCTCTGTCGAAGACATTATTTGTTTGATCCGGCCGTTTCTTTCAGGGCTGCCTGGAATAGAGGGGTAGAGAGGTATCTTTCACCGGAGCTGGCAACAATTGCCACGATCAGCTTTCCTTCGTTCTCGGGCCGTTTTGAAAGTTCCAGGGCCGCGTGAACTGTGGCACCACTACTGATTCCGGCAAGCACACCTTCGGTTCTGGGCAGCTTTCTGCCCATCTCAAAAGCCTGTTCATTGGTCACAAGAAAAACTTCGTCGATTATGGAGAGATCTAGGACGCCGGGGATAAAGCCGGCTCCGATCCCCTGAATCTTGTGTGGACCTGGTTGAAGCGGTTGACCAGCTATGCTCTGGGTGATGACCGGACTGTCTTTAGGCTCCACAGCCACAATTTTTACATCAGGCTTTCTTTGTTTGAGAACCTGACCGACACCGGTGATGGTGCCACCTGTTCCTACACCGGCAACGAATATATCGATTTTGCCTTCAGTACCTTTCCAGATCTCTTCACCGGTCGTTTCACGATGCACCTTTGGATTGGCGCTGTTTCGAAACTGCTGCAGCATAAAGGCATCATCATTG
>JAUIJG010000074.1 GCA_030431355.1 bacterium | reverse complement strand
CAGCCACTCCAGCCCTGGACATTCAAATAGATGAAGATAAATAGTAGACCGACGGTGCTATAAAGCAACCAGCTCGCCTTAATCAGAAGCAAAAGACTGATAAGCCGGGTACGCACAGATTCCTCCCCTGACAAACGGCCAACTGAACCAGGACCAATCACCATCCCTACAATTCTATAGAAATTCGAGATAAATGATTGAGGCAAAAGTCCTGCGGGTAATTTGTATTAGTGCGATTTTCAAGACTTACCAAACTAAACCGAACCAACACTTTCGTGAAAAAGTCGCCAATTTAGTAACCCTGAAGCATCCAGAGGCAGTCCTGTTTTTATGGAGTCAGACAAACCCAAATCGGGTAAAAAGCTGGAGCTTTTTATTATCAGCCTGTTGTCTCTGTACCTCGAGCTGGTGATAATTCGCTGGCTGTCATCCGAGATCAGAATCTTTGCTTACTTCAAAAACGTGCCCTTGATGGCATGTCTTTTCGGTCTAGGTCTGGGAATGGCCCTGGGCATGTCCGAGAAGAAACTGGCACGCTGGTTTCCCCTCGGTCTTTGCGTGATCATCGCCATCATCTGTCTTTCAGATCAATTAAATCTGGTCCATGTGGCTTTCATCAATCCCCTGGAGCACTACCTGATCGGACACTTCGTGGACAACCTGGGAGCGGAAGATACTCCCATGCGCAGGTTGCAGTTATTCCTGCCCGGCCTGGGGCTTCTTGTGGGCGTCTTCTATCTGATCGTATTTACATTCGCCTGCCTTGGTCAAAGACTTGGAGCCCTGTTTAATGAGTTCAAGCCCCTGACCGGATACAGCATCAATGTCTTTGCCGCGTTCGTCGGCATAGCGCTCTACACCCTGGTCTCATTCCTTTCCCTGAGCCCCATCTGGTGGCTCGCCATCGGTTTCGCCTTCATGATCTTCTACTTTAGAAAGATAGATCATATAGCTGTGATGGTGATCGCCCTGGCGATGACCTGGTTCCTCAGTCCCCATGATGTTCGCTGGTCCCCCTATTATAGAATCAGCCTGGCCAAAGCTGAGATTCCTGCCGACGGAGACCATCCGGCCTTCGACTATGGCTATCACATCAACGTAAACTATGACACCATAGAAGGTGCTTACAACAACAGCCCGGAGAAGATAGCCTCCCTCTCCGAGAAACAGAAAAAAGGCACGGCCGATTACTATGACACGCCATATCTAGCCCTGGGAGACAAACCAAGGTCTATCCTCATCCTGGCCGCAGGCACGGGCAACGATGTAGCCGCCGCCCTGCGTCACGGCGCCACTGATATTGATGCCATAGAGATAGATCCGACAATTGCCCAACTTGGGCGGGAATATCATCCGGAAAATCCCTATAAAGATCCCCGGGTCCACGTCATAGTTGATGACGCAAGGGCATTCATTAGGAGAACAAACAAGAAGTACGACCTGGTTGTGTTCGCTTACTTGGACAGCCATAGCGCGTTCTCCGCCATGTCCTCTTTGCGCCTGGATAACTATGTCTATACGGTAGACTGTTTCAAGGACGCCGCCAGGCTCGTCAAAAAGGACGGCGCCATGTCAGTCACATTCTACTACCTGACCTGGTGGCAACTTGCCAGGGTCTATCGCTCCCTGGAAGAAGGCTATGGAGCCACTCCCCTTGGTGTCTATTCCAAGATGAACAACGGTCCAACTCTACTGGTCGGACCAGGAGTGGACGAAGAACAAGTCAAAACCTCCGGATTGCCGATCTTCAAACTGACTGAATTCGCAAAAGAGAACGGAATCACCATGGAGGACTGGAAGAGCGTCAATCCAACCACCGACGACTGGCCATATCTTTTCCTTCGCGGCAGGGGTGTAAGTTGGACCTATGCGATTGGCCTCATTTTCACGCTCTATGTCGGATGGTGGCTGGTAGGGCGGTGCTTCGGCAAATTCGCCAGCGATCCCATGGGTAGAACCATGTTCTTCCTGGGTGCCGCTTTCATGCTTGTGGAGACTAAGAGTGTGACCCAGATGGGTCTTCTGGCCGGAACCACATGGATAGTCAATTCGGCTGTGATCGGTGGTGTTCTTCTGATGATTCTGGTGGCCAATATCGCCCAGATCAAGTTCCATTTTAAGAACATCAAACTGCTTTATGGTCTACTCTTTGCCACCCTTGCTTTTAACCTTGTTTTCCCGATCTCTATTTTGAACAGTCTGCCTTCTATCGCTCGAATGGTACTGGGTACGGCAGTGCTTGTCGCCCCTCTACTCTTCGCCGCCATTATTTTCGCAATAACTTTCAGCCAGGTGAAAGATCCTCACCGTGCCCTGGGGATGAACCTCCTGGGGACTTTGATCGGAGGGGCCCTGGAGTACTTTTCCATGATGATTGGAATCAGCGCTTTGAATGCCCTGGCAGCTGTTTTGTACGGACTTGCTCTCTTCTTTTACATTCGCCAGGGGAAAGGCGGAGTATCGCAGGATGCGGCGCCGGCATCGGCTTCGGACTGAAAAATTCTTCGCGAGTTTTGGGCGGCTCCGGTCTTCGCCCCGGACAATCTTAACGTACCCAATAGAATTTCACTACCGGCAAGAAAAACGCGCGTTTTTCTTGCCGGTAATAGAAAGCTCATTTAGTGAGGCTTTCAGCGAATTGCCCGGCTAGTCTTCGGTAGTGTCAGACTTGACGGAATCACCACTTTCATTTTTGTCCGCTTCATTTTCAGAAGATTCAGATGTTTCAGAAGTCTCCTCAGCATCTGATGCCTCGCAATCCTTATCCTCTGATTTGTCAGAACTTTCGGTCTTCTCAGAGTCTACTTCAGCATCACTGCTTTCCGGCTTTTGCCCTCTTTTATGGTCATGGCGGTGTTTGCCGTGTCTGCCATGCCTGTGACCTCTTCTATGTCGCTTCCTATCTCTTTCGGTATCTTCACCATCCTGAGACCCGGCAGCCTCTTCTTTGGCTTCACCATCATCGACATCTTCTTCCGACTCCTCTGGATTTAAGGAAGCCGGGTCCACATCTTTCACTTCGATTTCATACTTGGCCAGCTTCTCCTTAATCAGAGGAAGCGCCTTCAATGCAGCTTTCTCACCGGAGCGAAATCCATGCTTGGCGTCGGACTTCTTAGCAGAAAGAAGGGAGATCCCCTCGGTGAAAGGATGGATGAGAACATCAGCCATCGCTTCCTGGGGAGCGTCTGTGGCGTATAGAGCCCAGGTCAACATACGTTTGGATACGCTTCCTGCTTTTCTAAACTTTCGGAGTTTCTCTACTTTGAAAGGTTCATCAATGTTGACTGCGATAACAAAATCAGCGCCCATCTCTCGACACTGCTTGACCGGCAAATTACAAACCACTCCGCCATCGCAGAAAAGCTGACCATCAATCTCCACAGGTTTCCGCAAAGACGGCACAGCGCAGCTTGCCTGGATTGCATAGCCAAAGTCTCCCCTGCGGATGATGTATGGTTTTCCATCAAGGATACTGAGAACCACCGCCCCGAAAGGTGTTTTCATGTTCTCTATCTGTCTTTCCTTTTTAGACATCCCCTTAACCACGTACTTTCGAAACTTGTTGCCACGATAGAGGCCGTCGTAGGGATGGAATCCGACCACACGCGGCATGAACATCACGGGAGCGACCGCAATCCTTGTCCAGAGCGGAACTGTCATGAAGTGATGCATCCCGTCGACAAAATACTTTTCCATCTCTTTGGGATTACCACCGGATGCGTACAGACCACCGATGACAGAGCCGATACTCGTTCCACAAATGTAATCGAACTTTAGTCCGGCTTTATCAAGAACCTTCAACACTCCGATGTGGGCTGAGCCCCGTCCGCCACCGCCGCCCAGGGCAAGTCCAAGTTTGAGCCTACCATCCGGCTTCCTGGAACGAAGCTTTTCTACCTCGGCAAACTCTGCCGCGGAGGTCTCCTGAAAAGTTCTTTTGACCTTCGCAAAGGCAGGCACGGAGGAAGCAATAACAATTGCTAAGGAAAGGAAAACTGCTAGCAAACGAAAAAACATGTTGATCACCTGATTCGGCTAATTCCCAAAAATAAGAATGCCGGACAATAGTAAGCGCAAATAAAGGGATTAGGATAACAGTAACTAGTAAATTAGTTCAGAAGAATTTCTCACATGGTTAATGGAAACTCTCTTTATATCGGAGAGAATTTCTCGCGAACTGAGTTTCCAGGCGTCTCTTTAAAAATTTCCAGAAGTGTTAACCGGCAATCCGGCAAACGTTGTCAGAAGTTCATCTAACCCTTTTCTTCGGCAATGCCTTCCTCGACACTGCCCTCTTCGTTTTCTACCGCGGAACTGGCTGATTTATCCGGGACAAAATCTCCATCTGCTTCAATTGCCCCACTGGCACCGGAAACATAGGAAACCGTCTCTTCGCTACCGGAAGTAATCTTGCTTTGCACCAGATACAATGCCAGAATGAATAAAGGAAAGATCAGGCAACCGCTCAAATTCATCAACAAAATATTGACCTTACTTCGATATCCAGTGGTAAATGCCAGTATCGAGGGTAATACCAGAAGCCCCAGAGAAATAAGGGCACAGATGGCAGCCAGAGCAAACTGCAATGACAGCTTTACCGGAAACTGCAACCCGCTATAGAGCAGCATATTGAGGAGTTTTGGCTCCGCCAATAGAAGGGCCATGGAAAGACATGCAAGGCTGGCATCGATCAAGCCCTGACGAAAATGCATTCTGGCAAGCAAAAAGCCCGCCGCACCCAGGTAGACCACAGATAAGAAAAAGAAAAAGAGACCGGACAACTGGGAGACCATGTTGATCGCTTCGACCGGATGCAAAACCGAACCACTCAACCCATTAGCATTACAGGGAAGCGCCAGCAGAACAAAACATAGGGCGGCTTGCCAGCATGCAGCCAGCCGCAAAGGAAAAAATAACTCCTGCAACCCCCTGGAAATTGTCATCGGCCTATCATCGAATTTTCTCAATGTTCAAAACACCTGGGCCCTACTTACATGATATTCCCAAAGACTAAGCCAGATCACCGTCAAAGCCCATTTGATCATCTCTCGATCTGAGGCGATTCCATAAAAACGGAGATTAGAAATTTCAAAGATCAAAAATGCCGACCAATTTCCTGTAAAACAAGACAGGACTGAGCCTGAGCCGATCACTCTCCCATTTCACACCAGTACGGAAGAGTCTTAGCGGAGGGACCATGACTGTTTTTTGAACTGGAGTTCATGCGCGCCCCAGGGGTAGTGGTTATATTTATCCGGTTGACAACACGGTAATAGAACTATGCACGGCACCTTTCGAACCACTTTATTAGCCCTCTCGATTCTGACTCTGAACGGATTCGGAATTGGAAACGGAGCAGCCGCCCAGGCAGAAGAAACCAGCAAAAAAGCAAACGGCAAAAAACTGGCATCCATCTCAATCTCAACCCCTAAAAAACCTGAACAGAAGGCAAAGAAAGCCAATTCGGATCTCAATAAGAACAAGAGAAGAATTTCGACTAAATTGCCGGATAACCTTATCCAGAACGACCAGGCCACTTTGAGTGATGATGAGATCACCAGAATAAAGCTAATTAAGCGCTATGAAGGAGTCCCGAATCCTCGCACCGACTGGAATCACGGATTGAGAACCCTCAACTGGCACTACACAGAAAGTAATTCTGCCAACGACTGAAGTTTCAACCGGCACGAATTTAGAATAAAATAAAGACACTTTGATTGCTGCTTCGGTTAAGACCGTGAGCAGCAACATTGTTTCTACGCCCAGCAGTCCGCTCTAGCGCCGTACCGAACCAAACGGAAACCAAACCGAACCAGGAAATACCAATGTTTAAACTCCAGCCTATTCAGTTCAAATCACTCAGATCACGTTTTGTCGCCACCAGCCTGGTACTACTTGCCGTTGGTCTAACCATAAGTACTGCCGATTCCAGTGCGGCGAAATCCTCAAAGAAAGGAGAGAAAAGCGCGACTCCCGCTGCTGAAGCCCCGGTAGAATGGACTAATGTTGTGGTCAAATCCACCTGCAATCCGTCTCTTGTGCAGGGTAGTGACGGTGTCTGGAATCTCGTTTATGAGTTGGTTTTGTCTAACTACGGCGGTAAAGAACAGGCCATAGATTCCATAGAAATTTCCGCCGACAACGGAGAGACGCTTCTCAAATTGTCCGGCAAGACCCTGAAAAAGAATTTCCTCTGCGTGGCCCCTCCCCATGACAGAACCGCTCTCAAACCGGGAGAATCGGGGGTCGCCTGGGTGAACATAGAAATGAAAGAAGCACCGGAATCTCTGAAATCCCTTGAGCACTCAGTATCCACAAAGCCTAAGTCCGGTAAAAAATCCGTAGACAGTTATTCTCTGCCGGTCGCTCAACTAAAGGCCCTGCCCCTGGGAGCCCCTCTAACCGGCTCCGGTTGGCTGGCCATGGGAGGATACAATGGAGTTCTTGGTCATCGGCGTGCCCTGATGCCCATAGACAATAAACTGGTAAACTCCCAGCGCTATGCCATCGACTGGATCAAGTTCGATAAAAACTGGAATACCTGGAAACCAAAAGGCTCCTGGGAAGAGGAGAAGGATTCGGTCTGCTATGGAGAGCCTCTTTTAGCAGTGACCGACGGTGAAATCGTCGGCACCATCGATGAATTCGAAGATCAGCGCCCCTTCAAAGAAGGCAAAGACATGCGCTACCCGGGCGGCAACTGCATCACCCTCAAAATGGACAACGGCTACTATGCCTTCTATGCCCACGTGAAACCAGGCAGCCTGAAAGTAAAAACCGGAGACAAAGTAAAAAGAGGTCAGGTTATAGGTCTACTCGGCAACTCCGGCCACTCTTTCGAGCCCCACCTCCACTTCCACGTCACGGACAAACCTGAAATCCTTTCAGGAAATGGCATTCCTTACGTGATCGACGGTTTCAAACTTCTTGGAGAAGCCAAAAAACTTGACCGGTACGCGACCAATAAATCACGGAAAGAGCCTGCTCCGGTTAAACTACTTAAGAGCCCGGAGAGCAAAGTCAAACAACTACCGAAAGAAGGCGCAATTGTTAGTTTTGGTGCTGGCACAGATGAATAGCAAGCGCTGAAGAAGATTGATTCACTGGGAGAATTCTCTAATTCAACGCCTGCCGCATGTTTAGAACGCCAGGCAGAGAGGAAAAATGACCATAAGCCATGCAAGGATCTATAGTTTGATCTCTGTGGGGCGGAGGAGACCTACAGGGCAGAAAGCTGGCTCCCATTTTGGAGTCATATCTGAAAGACCGACAGCTACCCATGTTTAAATGGCCGAGCGAGCAAGAAAATAGGACCAGCCTGGATCAGAAGCCAGGCTTTGACGACATCAAAAAATTCATGGTGCAGGCAGCCCGCAAGAAGAGCGCTTGCACTGTCTACGCATGGAATGACGAAAACGACGCAAAGAAGACTTACGAGCTTGCCCTGCAGTACGTCCCCAAAGGCTTTACTTTCGAATGGAAGCTTAGCCTGAGACTGGAGGACAAAACCAGATTACTCTGGACCCGCCATTCCGACGATGCTGAAGAGATAGAGATGGCTATAGAGACCTCCGTGGAAGCCAGAGATCCTTCCAGCCAGGGCTTCACCATAGACGAATCCCAGACCAACCTATCGAAAAGCCAGCTTTCAGAAGCCCGCAGAATCTACGAACAGACTTTTGACAGCATGTCTATCAAAGACATGCAGCAAATGTCCCTGGTGCCGGAAACCATCACAGGCAACCTGGAGATCCTTCAGATAACCAACCTTCTGCAATCCATCTCCATGGGCAAAATGTCCGGTCGGCTTAGAATAAAGCGGTCCGCAGCCTACGCCGACATATTTTTTGAAGATGGCGAAGTTGTCCACGCGGAAGGCTCCAGAGCCCTCGGCATAGAGTGCTTTATCCAGGTTATCGGCTGGAAAGACGGCGAATTTCACTTCGAGCCTAAACTCAAAACGGATGAGAAGACCATCGATAAGCCGATGGAGAGCTTGATTCTTGAAGGCTGTCTTCTCATGGACAACACCGACTTCGTCAAAAACGCCGGAGTGCATCTTCAAGCTGTTCTCATCCGAAGCAATCCCGACCTGTCGGAAATGCAGTTTGAGCAAACGATTTCATCCGTGGACCATACCGTGGATATGGGGCTGCTTAAAGCAGTTTATTTGCAGGTGGATAGTCGCAAAACGATCCAGGACATAGTGGAGATTCTCAGGCTTTCCAGAAGCCAGTGGGTGTTTGCCGTGGCAGCTCTGGTGAAAGCCAAACTTATCCAGGCGGTGGACAAAGACAAGATCAAAAGAGTGAAGCCCCCACCCAAGAACGTCGACTATACACCGGTCAAGGAGATAAACGACTCACTAATTAGAAAAGACACTGGCATTTTCAGCTACCCTGCCTTCCTTTTCCTCCTCGACCACGAGTTCAAGTTTTCCTGGGATCGACCGGTCTCCATAGTGCTCTTTGGATTCCAGCCGAAAAGCAATAATTCCAATCGGATCAGCACCGAAGGTATCAGTGACATCGCCCGGTATATAGTAACCGTCCAGGGATTCAAGGGCATGATCGCCCACTACGAGGAGGATGGCATGGTTCTCTCCCTGGTCGGAGCCAACTCTTCCCAGGCTGCCACCATTGCGGATCGGTTCATAAAATCTATGGTTAACAGCTCCCTTGAGATGAAGCTCGATGCTGTCCGTCTCGCCATAGGTATCGCCTCATTTCCTGATGACGCGGAAGATGTACCCTCGCTACTGGCTTCGGCAGAGCTGGCCCGTGACCGCGCCTGGCAAAAGTCTGATCGAACCATAATGCTGGCCAGCACTTTGATCTAAAGAAGCACCATATTCAGCGCCACTAATCAAAACATTTTCAGCCCGGCAGAATCAGGGTTTGAAATTCTCGTAGAAAGTTGCGATATCTTTGTTTTTCGGATCAAGGGCGGAAGCTTCCACCATGAAGATCGCCTGAGGAGTTATGTAAAAACGATCATAAACAGTCCGATCATCAGCAGCCACTGTGTACTGCACGGTATACCCATTCTCGTTCTGAACGATGCCATCGTATCTCATTTCCAGGGAATGATCTTTGCCGACATTCTTTTTGACCATTGTCATAATCTGCTTGGCGAACTCCGAAACCTTGTAGTCATCGGTAATTCCCTGGGCTCTATCCTGTTCAGTATTAGTTCGCGGGTATACAACAATCCGGAAGACGGCATCTTCCATCTTCCCTTGATATTGATAGCCCTTACCAAGATTATTATGCTTAAATCCACTGGGCATCGTAAAAGTAGTGCTCATCCCTTGAAGTTCAACCTGTTCCCAGTTGCCACCACCGCCGCCGCCGCCACAGGCAGTCAGGCCAGCCATAGCGAACAGTGCCATCAAGGTAATTGTTATGGACTTCTTAATTGGCATAATTTGAATTCTCCGGCATAGAGTCCAATTGTAGCACCATCCATCATTGTATTTTCCGAAAGGACTACGTAAGAACCCCATTTAGTGCCGGTTCGGAAATAAAATAGCCGGCAAACGACCCTTAAAATTCGGTCGGGGCTGGTCGAATCAATAGCCAAGAGAATAGAATGGGAGGCTGCAAGTACGACAAACATTTTGAGAATGAATTTGCTACCAAATCTCACAAAAGCACGAATACTTCCCATTATCCGGAGCAAAAAACCTCTGGTTAGAGGTAGCAAGATGGCTTTCCTCCTACCTCTAATCCTCTGCTGTTCAGGCTTTTCGATAGTCCCTGCTTCAGCCGGCAATCTAGACGTTCAATCCGGCGCTTCCATCAAAAGCTCTGTCTCCGAAACCAAAGACGGAAAGAGCTTCATCCAGGGAATCGTTTCTAAGATAGGTAGACTGAACGACTACATATTCGACTCCGAAGTCAAAACATATAAAAGTCCCGGTGGAAAACCCAAAGTTGAAAAAGGCAAGTTTTTCTACAAACGGAATCATCTGATTAGAATTTTGGTGACAGCATCGGGCAGAAAGAACGGAACAGTAGTCGTCCGAAGAAAAGACGGTCAGGTCAGGGTAAAAGGAGGACCAGCCTTATTTGGACTGACCATGACCTTGAGTGAGAATTCGAGACTTCTCAATACGGCAAGCGGTCGTAGCGTTCTCAAATCGGATCTCTTTTCTGTTATGGGACAGTTAGCCCGGGAAAATTCGAGCGGATTCCAGTCAGTGGTATCAAGCCGCCCGGTAACCATCAATAGCCAGAATCTGCTCGTTTTCGATCTTATGGATAAATCAGGCAATCTCTTAATGGACCGAGTACTTGTAAATCCAAGCACAAGTATGCCGGTGGAATGGATTAGATACAAGAACGGGAAACTCTTCGCAGACGTGAAGATCAAAAACCTCAAACTTAATCCAGGACTAGATGACAAGCTTTTCGAGCTGTAGAAAATGAAATCAAGTAAGACAGGCAAGACGGGTAAAATGATGATGCAGATGACGAAAAAAGGTACTTACCACAAAAAGAAAGTCGGTTTAGCCATAGCTGTTGTCGCCATCACATTTGGTGCCAGCTCATATCAGCCGGCCTTCGCCGCAGAGGTTAATGAGAAGACGGACAACAAATATGCCGGATACAACTCGTCCAGCGCTTCATCGACCCAAAGAAGCGGAAATCAACTACAACTGGAGTCGGAAAAGAACAGACGCGGCAAAGATACCGTCCTGGACTTTACCATTTTGCGGGATTCAGGCTATGCCATCAAGCAGCTCAAGGAACTAGCCATTCATATCTTCGACGAATGCACTCGACTAGAACCGGTTCTCACTGATTGCAGGGAAGCAACCGGCTCCACCGAAATTACGTCCAGTGATATCGACAGCAACAAAAAATATCTAAAGCCCCGCTCCGCCTGGATATTTTTCTACATAGCTACATTTGAGCCGATCATGCAGCTCTTCCGTGCCGACACCCAGACCAATTCACAGGAAACAGGGAAATTGCTCGTCCCCGAAGACATCGCCCCCAGAATGAACAGCGAGTGGGCAAAACTGGATAAATCCATCGCCGAAGTCGATGGAGAGATAGACAAACTGAGCCAATTGCTGGATGACGACCCGGACAATTCGGTGGAGATGGCAACATCCGCCCTTAAGATCTATGAAAAGACCCTGGAGATGGAGAAAGTGCGCCAGGAGCTGTATATCATGCTGCAACAGTCCAAGATAAAAGGCGTTAAAAAGCTGGTCGCTATCTAGCCGCGATCTAAGCTCGCTCTAAAAGCTCGATCTAAAAACCCGACCTCAAGCCGATGGCGCTCCAAGATAGGTAGATAGCTCTCTCTTTAGTCTTCTGTATAAGTCGGGCACCCATTTGGGTTGCTTTTTCATATCAATAACTGGTTTGCGCGATGTCAGATCGCAAGGGGAGAGAATCACCCTCGTGCTACTACGACCGGTATCATGCACCAGGGTAAAAATCTCTTCAATCGCTTCGTCTCCCATGGCAAGGCAACCTATGGAGCAGTCTTTACCATGGATCATAATATCCCCACCCAGCTTTTTGCGACCGTCTTCTCTGCCGTGGCGACGATCCTCCTCATTCGGATAATCGATTCTAAGGGAGAGATGATAGCTAGAATTAGGATTGAATGCCGAGATTCGATAAAAGCCTTCAGGCATCTGAAAATCGCCTTCTTCCAATTTGGGACCGGTGGTACCACTATTGCCGAGAATCGGGTATTCAACCACTTTTTTCAGTCCATCCTCACTCTCGCCGGCAAAAATGAGCAGCTTCTCTTCATCTTTGAGACCGATGAGTAGAAGCTTCCGGGGAGGATATTCAATCTTGGCTCTCTTAAATCGCTTTTTCCAGGTCTTTCGACAGGACGGTCCCACCGAAGCGATCACGTCCGATACGGAACGTGGCTTCTTCACTTTCTTTTTAAGCTTCGAAGCGATTCGATTGGAAGTTGCCCTAACCTTGCCATAGAGCTCATCGGCATTTAGAAAAAAGCCGAAAAATACAAGAGCGATAAGAGAGATACGAAGAAAAAGTGTAAATGCGGATTGCCTGACCATTGTCCTCGAAAGTTCTGAAAACTCTAAATAGTGCACCTTGAAAAAATTCTACCGGATTACAATCAGTATTGCTCGGCAGAAGCACCACTAAGATAATGATCAACGGCCGAAAAAATTGCCTGTATGAACAATTCAAAGCGGGGCGATTGGAAGCGAGGAAGCTTGAAAGAAGCACCTGTTTGAGAACCGGAGAGACTGGCCTTCCGTTCGTCATCAAGCCCCGGCATTAACTGCCGGGCCAGGGAAACAGGTATCTCCACCTGCAATCCTTCTTCTTCCGCCAGATTGACGAAGTTGAGCTTGCTCTTTCCCTTGAGCCTGGGCGGATCCGTATCACAGTTGAAACCACTACGACGCAAATACAGAGCGGCCAGGCGTTTCAAACTCTTATTATTGCCGCCAAGATAGGCGATATCATGCCGGTCTCTCATGCGATGAAAGCTCACACATACTCGACTCTTTTTCAGGAGCCCCATAAGGCGAGGGTCCCTGAAACGGGTGGAGGTAACATGCCCTCTTCTGGCACCTGCCTGAGAAATCCCGCGAAAGTCAAAGAGGTTGTAACCATGCTCCGCAAGGCTACGAGCCAATTGGGAGGTTCCGAATTCTATAAATCCACCGTGGGGAGAGACCACCGTCACGGGGCTACCTCTATCAACGACCTTAATATCAAAATCCTTTCCCTCTTTGAGGCTGAGTTTCAAGGATTTCAAATCAGAGAAGAAATCGCCCTTTCTGGCGGAATTTTCCGCCTTCTTATCCTTCTTGCGCACAAGGACAACATCGTCTTCCACTGCTCTGGCGAGAGCGGGTCTTTTGGAATTCTCCAGGCCAGGTGGATAGGGCATTTAATGCTCCATTTGAGGGTCTTGTTAATTCTACCAGCCCTCAAATATAACGTTCGAACAGTTCACAAGCACATGGTAAACTGAATCTCCATTGAGACAAGAGAGTTCTAAAAATGCGCTTTATTGATCTGATAGGAACAACCGCGGGTGGTCATTACAAGATAAACACCCTGATAGGAAAAGGTGGCGTTAGCGCCATATTCGAAGGACACGACACCGATACGGGTCAGAAAGTAGCCATTAAAGTGATGGCTGTCTCCCAGTCAGAAAAAATTCACAGACAAAGGTTCGAACGGGAAGCCAATTTAGTAAGCAAATTGAATCATCCCAACATCTGCCAGCTCTATGACTTCTGGTTGAACGACGATGAAATCCCCTTTATGGCAATAGAACTCATCGAAGGTAAAACCATAGCCCAACTTACCGAAACCTATGAGCCGCTAGAGCAGAAACGAGCCCTTGATATTACATACGATATCTGCCGGGGACTCGACTACGCCCACAAACAAGGGATTGTTCATCGCGATCTGAAGCCGGAGAATATCATGCTCAAAGACTGCGGCAATCCCGATGAAACAGTAAAAATTCTAGACTTCGGTCTCGCTAAAAACCCCAATGATACCAAAGAAGAGAAGCTCACCCAGACCGGCTGGGTTCCCGGTACGCCAGGCTTCATGAGCCCGGAGCAGATCATGGGCAAAAAAATCGACGGCAGATCAGACCTGTATTCACTGGCTTGCCTGCTCTACTTGATGCTTACGGGAAGAGAAATTTTTGAGCACAAAAGCCCCATAGAGATGATGCGAATGCATGCCAAAGACGTTCCTTATCTAGAAGGAAAAGTGCCCGGCTATCTCCTGCCCTTCTTTAATATTGCCTTGAGCAAAAGTCCGGATGAACGCTTTGCCAGCGCCACAGATTTTGCCGAAGGTTTGAGCGAAGCGGTTAATCAAAGAAGATAATCAACCGGCTTTATAGAATTTAACCCGGGGGTTGCGCATTCGCAATCGCTGCAAAATCTTTCTGTCAATATCTTTTGCAAGAATGACAGCCTCCGGTCCCGTAACGATATTGAATTCAGTGTCATAGTAGAGAGGCTCGACATAACAGATCGAGATGTCCACTGTCTTTATCTTACACGCGGCCAGCGTTTTTAAGATCTCTTTGCTAAGCTCTCCCCGTAAACCTAGATAAGTCAAAACTTTTAACTGATCCGCTTCTCTAATTAACTCGGGAGTTGATTTCTCAAGGACTAATCTCCCCAACACGGGAAGCCCTTGTAGCTTGAGAAGATCTCCCGGCTTCAAGTTCCCATCTATAGTGAGACTATCCAGATGCTTAAATCCTGAGATAGCATCCATCCACTTTTCTGAGTCATCACCCACGGTTACAGCTAGATTGCGGAGCTTCGGAAGCCCGCTCAATTTAGCGAGCCCCTCGGGCGAAAGGGAGCTACAGCCCTGAATCTCAAGGCTTTCCAGATCCTTTGCATCTTTGAGGTAGTCGAATAACTTTTCGTCTACTCCCGTTCTATCTATGTATAAGCCTCTAAGAGCACTGACATCTATATACTCAAACACCGTGCTGGAGACCTGGGTGTCACTGAGACTCCAGAGTCCTGTGTCCCTGTTTTTTGGATCGGCCAGATAAGCTCTCACAAATTGATCGTCAACATCTTTACTGGCCTTATGACTCGAATCATCCCGCAAAGTTATGTGGGCTTTGGAGGTCAACTCCTCAGGAGAGAGATCTAAGGTCCTGGTGAGCACCCCCGGCTCGGCTGGTACAGACTCCAACGCATCTCTGGTATCAAATAATTGAGAATAAAAAGGATATGCCACCAGAATAACAATCAATAAGGCGACGATAACAGCAAACATCCTTCCAGACCCTGATCTGGTGTTGATGTTCTCGGTCTTCGGGAAGTCTTCCACGTTTAAACTGTCCGAATAGGAGATCAATCGCTTTAAAAGCTCCTCGGAAGATTGAATCCTCTCTTCAGGCTCCTTCGCCAGACAAGAACTTACAATCTCCTGCAAAAGGGGATCCAGCTCATCGGGAAAGGGCGGCAACGGTGCGTTCATATGCAGCATAAGAGTCTCAGCCGCAGTTTCACCTCTATAGAGACAATCTCCTGATAGCGCCTGGAAGAGGACACAGCCCAGGGAATAAATGTCTGAGCGTTCGTCGGCAGGCTGGCCCCTTGCCACCTCCGGGGACATATATAAAGGAGAGCCGATAATAGTCCCTGTTCCGGTAAGGGACTGTTCCTTCCCGGCCATGGCATAGCGCGCAGTACCGAAGTCCACTAATTTGACCACCAGCTCATCTTCATCCTCGGATACCAGAATATTGGATGGCTTTATGTCCCTGTGCACCAATCCTTCCCCGTGGGCGTGCCTCAATCCATTCAGAACCTGGCAGACAATAGCCAGAGTTCGATCAACCTCCAGCCTACCTTCTTGTTTGAGAAGTTCTCCCAGATCCGGCGCGGAACAATATTCCATAACCATATATAGTTCCTGGTCATCACTAAAACCAAAATCCAAAATTCCGATTATGTTTTTGTGTTTTAAGGACGCAAGGGAGCGAGCCTCTGCCTGGAAGCGCCGGGCAGCATCCTCCGAGTCGCTTTTCAAAAGAAGCTTCAGGGCAACATCTATATCCAGGTAAGTGTCTTTGCATCGCCACACCTGACCCATGCCACCCTGACCGAGTTTGTACAACCTCTTATATCTACCGGCAAAAAGACTTTCGTCCATGGCTCTGGTGTTTCGCTTCCTTCTAGACCAATCGTTCAATTATAGGCTGAAAGAACGCCACACTGGAGGATTTTCAGAAAGCCGGGGAGTTGTCACGA
>JAUIJG010000548.1 GCA_030431355.1 bacterium | reverse complement strand
GGCTGCAAAAGATCTTGTCTCTTTCGTGCGTTTCCGGCTGGAGCCTGAGAAGAGGGCTTTAGAACTCTCCGAACTGTTGCGGAGCAATGAAAAAGGAGCAAACTATACAGAAGCTTTAGGGGACTACACCTGGCTTCTGGATAGGCTGCCTGATACCGGTGCCAAAGATAGTTCCGATGCTGAATCCGGAGCAGCGCCGGCAGAAACTAGCACCGGTTCCGGTACCGGTGCTAAAGGCGGTGCCGAAGATAGTAGCGCCGGCTACCTGATGTTTGCGGTATTTCTCATAGCGCTTGCCGCTTTTCTAAAGACCGATCATGCTTCTCGCCGACTGCCCTGGTCCGGTAATCTGTATGTACTGGCACTTTTGAGCTTGGCTTCGGTGGTCGTTCTGATGGCTTGCACCTCAAAGACTTCAGCCAATAAGCCGGTTAAACAACAGGCAGAAAAGGTGCTTTCAGATGATCTCAGCCAGTGGATTTTTAACTTCCAGTCTCAGAAACCTGAGGCTCTAGAATTTGCTTACTCTCGCTGGAAAGAAAAAGGAGATGAACTATGGCTGTTATCCACTATTTCTAAGCTTAAGCCGGAAGACAAAAGACTGGATGAAGTTTTAGGGGCGGCGGAGAAAGTAAACAGTGCCTCTCCCGGCTTTGCCACCATCGCTTTCCACAGGGTGAGGTTGATGAATGCTGGTGATTCAAAAGAAGCCTATGAACTAGCTTCTTCTATGTTGAAGCAAAAGGAGCGGACCTTACCCCCGTCCAGCAGAAACCTGGTCATCAATGAGTTGCTTTCTCTTACTCCAAATTTTGATGAGTTCTCTAGTCTGATAGAAGCCAAGCCTGCTGAAATTTCCTGGGACTATGATATAGCCGGTCTTCCGGAAGGGCAATTACACAAGTTTGAGAGCCAATCTACATATTCCGTTTACAAACCGAGGCTGACTTACAAAGCTGCCACGGTTCTAAATACGGTACTGCCACTGTCCTATTATGGAAAGTTACTTGAGAGAAAGTCCCTGACAGACGAAGTGAAGTTCGATATCGCTCAGGCTGCCTGGGTGCGGGCGGTATTACTGAAAGATCAAGCCATGGCCGGTAAGATGGCTCAGCGACTTTCTTCCTTGAACAAACAACTGAAACCCTCTCTGGATTCTTACATCAAAACTTCCGATCCGGCACAGCGGGATTTTCTAGCCATGCGAGTGATTTTGCAAAATCCTCTTCTGCGTCCTTATGTCAGTGGAGGACTTCCCCGGGAGTCGGCCATGGGCGAGATCGATAACTATAGAGATAATTGGTGGTGCGCCGAGCCCTCAACCTACTATCAATATAATGAGCAGGACAAGAAAGGTAAGTCCATATCGGTTGCCTGTCTGAGCGAGGAAGAGAGGGCGAAAGGAATCGCGGAGTATAATGCTCTTAAAGCGCTGGGACCCGCTCCCAATATTCTTGTGAGCAGAGTACTGACCTTTTCCGGTAAGAAACCCGGAGATCCCAGACTGGCAGAGACTCTGCATCTAGCTGTTCGCGCAACTAGATATGGTTGCACAGACGATCACACAACCGAGTTTTCAAAGAAGGCTTTCAAAGAATTGCATAAGAGCTTTCCAGGAAACAAGTGGACCAAGAAAACCCCTTACTGGTTTTAAATCCTGTTGCTGTAACGGCTGAAAAGGGCGTCACTTATATTGGTGACCCACACTTTCGTCTATTCTCCAGACTCTGTCTTTATCTACCGCGACGAAATCCGCCGCCACGACGTCCACCGGATCTGGCGCCACTAAATCTACCACCGCTTCCGCTTCTATCGCGGAGACTGCCGGATCTATCCTGATTCCTCTCTTTGAAAGAGGAGGCTCGTTTGTCACTGACATTGAATCTGCCGGTGGGTTTGTCTTGATAGTGCGATGCCACGAATGGATTGGATTGGGATCTAGACTGGGACTGCCATCTTTCTCTTCGTTCAGGGTTTTGTTTGAGCTGGTTTTGATACCAGTTTTGTTGTTGTTGTAAATTAGCCTGGTGCTGATTGTAAGCGTTCTGCTTGTTTGTCTGCTGGGTTTGATAAGCCTGCTGTGTGGCAGCCTGGCGCTGAGCTTGCTGCTGTTGATTGCTGGCGTATTTATTGTAAGCGAAGGCCTTTTGATTGGGGCTCAGATCATCAACTGTTCTTCTCTCCCCATTGTTGTAGTAGTAGGGACCACCGGCACCATAGTACATAGGCGTGCCGTAGGGAACATTGTTGTAATAGGAGTGGTTTATCAATCCAGTAACAGCTGCTCCTGTCATCGCGCCAAGACCTGCAGCTGCTGCCGTTCCCATGGCGGAACTCCCACCTGTACTTTGCTGCACCTGCTGTTGTTGCGGAGCTTGTTGGTAGTACGGAACCGGAGCATTTTGAGGCACCTGGGAGACTGGGGCATTTCCCATTCTTGCCTGGAAACTTTGCACCGCCTGGGTAAGGTCGACATTCTCACCGTTTTTATCCGTATACCAGTAACCACCGTTGGAGCCTATATAAATTTGAGCAGTGTTGCCATCCACCCCGGCTCCCGGCAGAGGGGCCGTCACCCCTTTAGGAGTTATCACAGCCGTACCACCCCGGGGACCTTTGACAGCTTTGAGGGTGACCACTGAGACCTGAGGCTGGCTATTATCCTGGGCCATCGCCGCCCCAGTGTCCAAACTGAAACCAAATCCGAAAGTGAACGTGAAAGCAATGAAGGACACTGCGAAAGAAAGCTTGGTTTTTCTAAGTAAAAGCATTTGTCGGATCCTATATATGTCTCAGAGCTGTACATTATATATGATTGGCCGGGGCGATGGAGTCTGAGCGTGCATGCTATCCGCCAATAAAAAACAGAGGCCCCGAAGAGCCTCTGTTCTAAG
>JAUIJG010000547.1 GCA_030431355.1 bacterium | reverse complement strand
TACCCATTTTTTAGAAATCACTCCAGTATGGAAGGTGTGGTTCAGGAACCCTGGGTTTTCGGTGCGGAGACCGAAGCCAAAATCCGCCACTTGATACAGTGGCGATATCGTCTCCTTCCCTATATAAAGAGATTGTTCCTGGAACACTGCCGTAATGGTGCGCCGTTAATTAGACCTATGTTCTGGTCACATCCTGAAGATCCAAATACAAGAGATATCGATGACCAGTTTTTCTTCGGTGATGACATTTTGGTGGCACCGATAACCAGGCGAGGACAAACTGCTAGAGCCGTATACTTCCCGGAAGGAGATTGGTTCCCCCTCGATCCCGCCTCCTCTGACAGTAACAACGCCGGACCGATCAAGGGAGGGCGCTATGTGAGAGTAGAGTTTGCACTAGGCCAGGTGCCTGCTTTTGCCAGAGCAGGAGCCATCATTCCCATGGTGGCACCGATCCAGTCCACTGCCGAATATGAACACGCGGAGATTATTTTCAAGACTTTTTCAAATGAATGCATCGGTTTATTTTCGGAAGATGATGGAATCAGCTTCGAGTACGAGAACCGTGGCTACAATGAATGGCTGCTGCGTTATACAGATGGAAACTTCTCGGCCCAGTGTACTAACTACGGCTACATAGCTCCGGAAAGAGATTACTTTGTGGAAACACTGGAAAGCGGCAAAGAGCCTGTCAATCTGCCCAGGCCGGTGGCTTAATAGTAGTTAACAAGGCCAGGGGACAAATATTATAGACTTTGATCTTCCTCCCCTCAGTGAGGCCTCCTCCCATGGCGGGTTCGTCAATTTCTAACCCATCGATTTCGAGAGCACAGCCTCTCGACAATCCTGGTCAGGAGGAGAATCCCAAATCTTTGAATACACATCTGGTCAAGTGCGTTGAAAGAGCCGCCGGTGATACAAACCCGGGAAGAACCGCACTGCGATTTTTAGACCATGAGAGGACCGCAGAAGGAACTTCAGTTTCCATCTCCTATGGGGAACTGATGGAAAGGGTTTCCAGATTCGCAGCCTTTCTCAAAAACAATGGGGTCAAATCCGGAGACCGGGTCGGCATCTATTTCTTAAACAGTCCGGAGTATGTGGTCTCATTTCTCTCAATACTTAAGGTAGGCGCTGTAGTGGTGCCGATTAATCCACTCCTAAAGAGTTTCGAAATCGATCATATTTTAGGAGACTCACAAGCATTGCATCTGGTGGCTTCCTCAAAACTGCTCGAAGAGTCCATTCCGCTTGAGCACTCGCTTCCCAACCTCAATAATATTTTCTCCGTCAGTTACTACGAAGAGAATACAAAGGGTAGCGATTCAGGCGGGAAGCAGGAAGGCATTCCCGCGACAAAACACATTCCAGTTTCAATTAGCTCTTTAGCGGATGACAAGCTCGAAGAGATTTTGCACTCTCCGGACGGATTGGCGGTTTTGGTATATACCTCCGGTACCACCGGTAACCCTAAAGGGGCGATGCTCGGCCATGACAATTTGGTTAGCGCCGTCACTATGAAACGAGATAGCTTCGTTGTCAGGGAGGACGACCATCTTATAGCTGTCCTCCCCCTGTGCCATATTTACGGCATGGTCGTGGTTATGCTGGGAGCCCTGACCGAAGGTGCCAGCCTGAGTATTGTGGAGAGTTTTGATGCCGATGGAGTACTCGATAGAATCGAAACCGACAAAATAACAATACTACCTGCAGTGCCGGCGATGTTTCAATTCATGGAGATGGCTCAACGAGAAAAGAAAAGGGATACTTCCAGCTTGTCGTACTGTGTCACCGGTGGCGCCGCCATGGACCCCGCCGTCAAAGAGAAAGCGGAAAGTTCCCTGGGCGCTCCAATTTTGGAGGGATATGCTCTCACGGAAGTCTCCTGTGTAGCCACCCTCACTCCGTTAGACGGGGTTCATAAGTGCGGTTCAGCCGGACCGGCAATCAATGGGGTGACATTGAAGATACTGAACGATAACGGAGATTCTTTACCCCCCGGCGCTGAAAACGTGGGTGAGGTCGCCATCGGCGGTCCCCAGGTTATGAGAGGTTATTTCAACCAGAGACAAGCCAATGAGGCTGTTTTCAAAAATGACTTGTTCCTGACCGGAGACCTTGGCTACCTGGATGAAGACGGTTATCTGTATATTTGTGGACGCTCCAAAGAATTGATTATCAGAGGCGGACAGAACATCTACCCCAGAGAGATAGAGCTAGCGATTGAAAAACATCCTGCCGTCGCAGCTGTTGCCGTGGTGGGAGTACCGGACAAGTACATGGGTGAGAGAGTCAAGGCTGTAATAGTGGCTGGAAAGGGCAGGGAAGTTGATTTATCAGAATCTGCTCTCAAATCTTTTCTGGCAGATAAGCTAGCGCCTTACAAAATTCCGAGAATTTTTGAATTCCGTGAATCCCTGCCCCGCAACTCCACCGGCAAAGTTTTAAAGAGGCTTCTTGTTTAAAACCCAAATAGCCCCATGGCAAAAGTGGCATAGATTAAGAAGAAGCTTTCTTATGAAATGAGGCAAACATATGGATTCGGAATCGAATATCAAGGTTCTCATTGTTGAAGACCAGGAACTTGTCAGGGTGGGCTTGAAAACCGTGCTGACAAAGACCCAGGGTCTGGAAGTCGTTGGCACTGCCCAGGACGGGAAAGACGCCATACAACAAGCTTTGTCAAAGAAACCCGATGTGGTGGTTATGGACATCGGTCTTCCCTTTGTCAACGGAATAGACGCGACCAAACAGATCAAAGATGGTCGCTCGGAGACCAAAATAGTCATGTTGACATCCCATGACGACGAGGAACATGTCTTTGCCGCCCTGGGAGCAGGTGCCGAAGGGTACTGCCTTAAAGAATCCTCCGGCAAATTACTTGCCAGCGCCATTTTTTCGGTTTCGGAAG
>JAUIJG010000073.1 GCA_030431355.1 bacterium | reverse complement strand
TGGGCTCATTTACGGTCATCCAAAAATCTACCAGTTCACCAAAATGAAGGGCCGCCAGACGAGCAAAAGTCTCGAAATGACGATCAGCATCTTCCGCTATCCATCCACCTTTGCGGGCCAACCAATCGGGTAGACAGAAATGAAAAAGAGTGACAAAGACTTTTATATCCCGCTCTTTCAAATGATTGAATAGTGCACGGTAATAATCGACCACCGGAGGAGAAAAGACTGCATGCTCCCCTGAACCGGACGGTTCTTCCGGCATGAGGGCGGCCCAGTTCAAGCTGGTTCTGTAGGCACGCAGGTTTAAATCCTGCAGAATCTCGATATCTTCCTGATATCTCCTGTAAAACTCGCAAGCCTGGTCGGCGCTGCTGCCATCGGAGATATTGCCCGGCGTCTGGGTCCAGCGGGACCAATCCGACAATCTCTCCTCAATTTCATTCGGCTGACCTTCCACCTGAAAATGTGAAGCCGAAGCCCCCCAGAGGAAGTCGTCCGGAAACTCAATTAAATGCTCTGTATTATTATTCATTAAGTATGTCGAGCAAGCATCGCCAGAAGAGATACCGACAGGAAGCGGTACAACTCTATCAATTTTAGGTAGTTACTGAACTCCGCACCCTTTACCCCGTTAAATATGACAGGAAAATTGATATTTTGCCCAGTCCCCTTGACGATCAAAAGGAGAGCATTGAAATCCTTCTTATAGCTTCTCTGTTCTAAAATGGGAAGTCCCGGATTCGAGATCCATCAGGGAGAGAAGTTCTCAGACTTGGCCGATAGAGAGATAACAAGACCCCGACTGGCAAAACGCTGGCAACCAAGGACCCTTTACTACTGGCTGGCGCGACTGGGTGCAAGTACCACCGGAACTATTCTTGTTCTGGTACTGCTTAATATTTTCTGCTACTACTCGACAGTGGATGGCTATTATCTGGCGGACGACTTCAGCCATGTCAGCTATCTTCATCAAGTTTTCAACGGACATTCGGACCTACTTCTGAAAAATTTCTGGACAAACTGGATGCAAACGGAAGGCACACAGTTTTACCGGCCGATTATCTCCTTGACCCTCGCTTTCGACTATCTATTCTGGGGAGGAAATGCTCGCGGTTTTCACCTCAGTAATTTAGTCTTTCAAGTATTGTCCTCAATAGGTGTATTTCTAGTCACCAAGCGCTTATTTCTCACGGATCTCAGAGGCAAGCCGAAAGAGAAAGTAGCCCAGAAAGAGGAAGAGAGCCAGAGCGAGACTAAAAAAGGAACGCTTCGCTACAGACTCTCACCGGACCATGCCTACACAATCAATTTCTGCGCTCTACTTGCCGCTTGTATTTTCGCGGTCCATCCTCTGCATCCGGAAGTGGTCAGTTGGATCATTGGCAGAGTAGACAGCGTCTGCACAACCTTTTATCTTTTTTCTCTCTGGCTATTTTTAGTGGCTATTCAAAGTCAAAACGAAAAAATCGCCAGACGCTCCAGGCTGGTATCGCTGGCTCTCTTCGTCCTCGCTCTGGGTTCGAAGGAGATGGCGGTAACCCTGCCACCAACTTTAGTTTTGCTTTTATTGTTCTTCCAAACCCCAGTTTACGGAAGAGCTAGAAGTTTTCCGATTCGTGTGTTCAATGCGATCAAAGGCTCCTGGCGCTATTGGCTGATACTGGTCATCTATATTGTGATAAGAACCCTATCCCTGGGCACGATCATGGGTGGCTACGGCGGCTCCATAGGAGAAGGTCTGTCCAGTTCATTGATGGAGAGACTCCTGTCGCAAAGGACTGCTTTACTGGTAATGTTTCCTCTCAATTTGGAGATCTTCTCCCCGGGCTCAAACTGGTTCAATTATTTGCGCATCATATACGGTGCGGCCCTCGGCAGTTTTGTTCTAGCGCTCTTAATCTCGCGATCCAAAGACACGATCATAAAATCCGTCTTGTTTACAGGATTATGGTTCCTTCTAGTAATGCTGCCGACCATTCCAGTCTGGAATCTCACCGACTCGCTGCAAAGCTCAAGATTCATTTATATGGGAACCGTTCCCCTCTCCATTCTTTTAGCCCTTTGCATTTGCCCGCTTTCTCGCCACGGCAGACGGAAGTACAAAGGTAGAGAGAAGACCAATATCACCCTCAGACTGACCCAGGATTTTCTCAAGGGATTGAGCGCCACTCTTTCGGTTTTGCTTGTAATCACTTTCTCAATAATCACGGAAAAGAATAATTCCAGTTGGGCAAGAGCCTCTAACGAAGTAAAAGAGCTGAGAAAACAGTTGGCGGAAAAAGTAAAAGCCCTACCGGCAGGCAAGAAACTGGCGCTCTTAAACACACCAGACAGATATAAAGGCGCCCACATGATCTATAACGGTGCCCAGATTCAGGTTTTGATGGAACCGCCTCTCTCCGACTTCAAAGGCGCCGACAGGGTACTTAGCTTCGAGCCTGCCATGTATGGGGACTCCGACCTGATAAGAGCTTCTCGGCTCAAAGAGCTCCTGGCCTCAGATAGCTCATTTCCTGTCTATCAATGGGATAGAGAGAATTTAAAACTAAAGAAGCTAAGCCTGAGCTATAACATAGCTCCCAGAATTATCGCAGAATATAAAAGTACAGAATCGCAAAATCAAAAGATTCCCGGGGTCCCAAATTCAATAGTAGTATCCCCACGCCTGGACGTACCTAGCCTGGATGCGGCTTTTGTCGAGCTAACCATATCCACCCCTGCCGGAGAGAACCGGGAAGATCTACCTTTGATTCTTTATTGGAACTCGGACAAAGAGGCTCGATTCAATCCCTTTAAGTATTTGAACGGAACCGTTAAACAATCCGGTAAACAGATTATTCGAATAAACACTTCACAACATAAAAAATGGGTTATGGCAGAAAAGATTGGGCGATTTGCTCTAGCCTGTCCAGGACATGAAGGAGCAGTGGGACTTGATTCCATTAGAGTCTTATCCGGAGCTGGTCTGATCCCGGAGTTGAAGTGTCCGGGTAAAGCACCAGACGAAAGAGGAATCATCAACCTTCCCCCGGAATGTAAGGTCCTAGATCTCAATTTTGACGTCAGTACCATAGCTGGTGCCGAAAAAGTCTTGATAGAAATATCAAATCCCAACTCGTGGTTTGAACACTACTCCGGTACTTTCAGAGACCAATCGCCCTCCAAACATGCCCTCGGCGACAAGGTCATAGACGAGCTAAAGAATGAGCGCTATGAATTTGATCTATCTGAGATAAAACAGTCGGGCTTCTACCAGATTCGCCTGGCAGGTCTGGATAAAAACAATGAAGTGCGAGGCTATTTTTCAGATCCCCTCGTTTTGCAGGTATCCCGATGAGCACCAAAGAAGTAACCATAGTAAAAGATTATTGGGATCTGAGATCCGACCGGATTCAAGTTATAACCGGACTATTTCTGGCAGCTATGGCAATCCTGGCCGTATGGCTTTTCGCCGATCATGATTTCGCAAACTCCATAGCGCACCAGTACAGTATTTCGCTGATAAACATATACGGCACAGCCCAATCCACGTTCATAGCCAAAGTTCTGGCGGGAATGGACGCAAACTACCTTACCGTTCCAAGACTCCTGGTTCATATATCCACCGGTTTTATAGCCGGTCTTTCTGCTCTTGAGATTTCCAAACTCTACGGCAACCGTTGGGGCATGGTCCATTCGGTCTGGGTAGCTCTCATTTATATTGTCTGCCCAACCACGGTCCTGCTAATATACGCCGGCGACGGTCTCCTCATTCTCCTGGGCGCCCTGTTTGCTAATCTTGCGGTCTATCTTGACTTTCGCTATCGATCCCTGGAAGAAGAGTTCTATTTGATAGCCAGCGCTCTCTTGCTCTCTGTGGCAGTCTGTTTTGATGTGGTTGCCGGACTGATTGCCCTTGCCGGAATCATGATCTCCCGTCTTACAATTAGTAAGCTTCATGGGAGAATTTCGAGCGAGAGCTTTAAGCTCTCCTACCTGGCGATTCTCATACCTGTTGCCTTTATTATTCTGCAAAACAACGGTCTCAGGGATGGATATTTCTCTCCCCAGGGTATGCAAAATCTACTCACTGCCCTGGCTTCTTCTCCGGAACATCTAATAGCACATTCGAAATCGCTCTTTACTCTCTTCATAGTATCCCTGGCCATTCTCGGTACCCTCACCGCGTTAAGAGTAATTGCCGGAACCCTCTGGATACGCCCCCTGGCATTCCTGGCTCTCTGGTTGACAGCAAGCTTTCTCATTGCTTGCTACTACATACTTGGAGCGACCTATCTGTCCGATTCATCAATTGCGGTCGCCAGCCTGATTTTCTATTGTTCACCGCCCATGGTGATTCTCATCTGCCTCACCGCGCTCCCGGCTATCGATGCCGTCAACAAACCAACTTCAATCTTGATTAGCCTATGCGGCTGCTTCTGCCTCTCTCTTCTTCTAGTCTTCTGGGGCACTCAGATGTATAGAGCCCAGAAGAAACAGGTAACTATTCAAGAAAAATTCAGACTCTATGAGAGAGCGGCAAAGCAGGAGGCGAGCGCTTATCAAAACACCGACCTGGTTCTTTTGGGGATGCCCAGGGAAGTGGTGGATTATGCAAAAGACCATAAAATGCATCTATCCTCAAAAAGAATGACCGGTCTCTTCCAGGCGGTGAAAGCGGAGAGAACCAGGGGGTTTGCTCTGATCAATGCCCTGGGCTACAAGTCCTCCGTTTTAGATCATAGAGAATCCGATAGCCAGCAAATAAGAGAAGGAACCATCTATCTAAAATGGAGAGATAAAACCGAGACCTTCGCCCCAATCAAATATAGCGGCAGATTCAATTTCTCAATGATTGGAGACCTGGAGACTGCCAGGCTCATGAAAGTCGAACCGGCCAATACTCCGATTTTGCAAGATACGGCTTTTCGAAAACTTGATTTCGACTCTCCGTTCATTGAGTATCGACCGGACCATGTCAAACTGGTGGCAAATAAGAGCCCTGTCACATTGTGGCTTCCTGAAGTAAAGCTCAATCCTGCCGCCACTAATCATATGAAGATTGAAGGGTATCTATCAGAGAGTACAAGCACGTCATTTTCTAAATCAAAAAACAAACTGCCTGCAAATCTGGTATGGATACAAAACGATGACAGCTTGTGCACGGCAAGGCTGTATCAAAAGGCGCCGGGAATACTCCAGGCGGACTTGTACCGAAATCCTGAATGGATGAGTAGTTCTTACATAAAAAAAATTGGTATCAAACTGGAGCCGGGACAGTATCATATGGTTTTAAAAAGGATCAGCTATGAAAGATAAATCTCCTCAAGGGAAATTCGAATCTGTCGGTCTGAAAGTGAGCATGAGAGCCCGCTATATAGCGATCGTCTCCCTGATTCTTCTGGTGCTGGGCATCCTTGCCTATCAAATCCAGGCGGTTTTCGTGGCCCTGGTCTTCTCCCTCACCCTGGCCTCGGCCATTGCTCCGGTGGCGGAATGGATGGAAGAGAAACTCAAGTGCCCCAGACCAGTCAGCGTCGCCCTGGTCTATATTGCCACTATTGTTTTGTACGGTGCCCTGGTCTACTTCCTCTATCCGACTCTAAAAGTTCAAGCCCGGGAGCTGATCAATAGCTTTCCTGAGTATTCAAAAGGGATATCTACCCACTATCAGGACCTGGTCAGCATAGTGCATGAAAAAGCAGGACTGGATCCGTTAAGCAAAGATGACGTCAAGGCAGTGGTAAAAGGAGTTACTTCCCGGGCGCTCACTTTCACATCGGATGCTATTACAGCCCTGGCAACCGGCATTCTCGTCACCTTTTTAACCGCCTATTTTGTGGTGGAAGCGCCGGAGATCTGGCCAAGGCTACTACGGTGGATTCCCCATGAACACAGAGACCGGGTAGCAGCCACAATACGTCCCCTTGAATCTCGGCTGGGCGGATATGTCAGGGGACAGATGCTTGTCAGCCTGGCCGTGGGCACTTTCATCGGCATCGGACTGAAGATACTTGGTGTGCAACATGCTCTTTTGCTGGCCGTCCTGGCGGGATTGCTCAATCTAGTGCCCTTTGTCGGCTCACTTTTAACAGCGGTCCTGGCCGTCCTTGTGGCGTTCAATCAATCCGTTGCCCTGGCCGGATGCACGGTTTGCCTCTATATGGTTGAGCAATGGGTGGAGAGCAACTTCATCGTCCCTCAATTGTTGGGAACCCAGGTTGAGCTTCATCCCCTGGTTGTCCTCTTCGCTATTTTAATCGGAGCCAGTTTAATGGGCCTGGCCGGTGCACTAATTGCGGTGCCGATTGCCACAGCCACGATGTACATTGCTGAGGAATTTTACCTGGAGCCGCTCAACAAAGAGCAGGCGCCTGAGAGCGAATAACGGTCTCCCCTTCACAACACCCAATATCACAAGTATTTTCCTTCGCGACCTTCGCCGGGAAATTAGGTTAATATGGATCTATCAGATTTCTATTGGTACATCCCAGTATGATCCATATCACCTCTTTGTCTCTCCACGGAAGATCGCAAGTTTATCGCATTGTCACAGGCGCGATGTTAGTCACAGCAAGCCTATGGTTGACGGTCTGCGTCAATGTCGCAAGAGCAAACGAAATTTTGATCGAAGACGATCAAGAAATATTGAAGACCTATGAGTTTATATGCGACAACAAACTTGAACTTGCCAAAGCGAGAGTTTCGAAGCTACTGAAAACCAACAAGAACAATGTTCACCTTCTCTCGCTAAAAGCGTACATAGAGACGGAATTAAAAGACTACAAACAAGTAGAGATTTATACTACCGCCATTCTCAAGCAGGATCCCAAAAACATTGGAGCGCTTGCCAGGCGTGGTTACGCCTTGTTAAATCTAGGGAAGTACAAGGAAGGAATAGCGGATCTGGACAAACTGCTGATTCAAGTTCCAGAAGATTATCCTAACCTTCTCAATCGCTCCAAAGCGCATTCATTGCTTGGTCATAAAACGGAAGCCGCCCGGGACTATAATCTGGCTGGGAAGTATCTTCTGGTAACCGACGTATCCCTTGCCCCAAACAAAGAGATCCTTCTGCAAAGATTGAAGGAGATAAATGACTGCCTGGACGAGACCCCGAAGGCCCCTTATCTACTTCTTGCCAGAGCCAAATGTTTTTATAGATTGAAAAAATTCAATAGTGCCATCAAAGACGCCACCGCAGCTTTGATAGCCGATCCCTCAGTGTCCGTCAAAGCTCGATACCAACGGGCAAAAATCTATCTCAGACAGGGCAATTCGCCCAAAGCTATATCCGATCTCACCTATGTAATTAGCATGAAGCCGGAGATAGCCGACTGGAATTTCTTTCCCATGTGCCCCGGAGACAATAAGAAAAAGAAGTGGAGAAGAAGAATCGTTCGTCTTCCTGATGTATACGTGGACAGAGCAAGAGCCTATTCCAAAGAAGGTCAATATGCCAGGGCAATCAAAGATTGTGTCATCGCTTTAAAAATGGACAAATACAATCTGGACGCTATCTTAGTACGGGGAGCCGCCTACGATGCCAGCAAAAAATATGCCCAGGCGGCAGCGGATTACAGCCAGGCGGCAAAACTTTCGAACAACCGTAAAGACACGGTCTACATGCTCACACGTTCTTTGCAGAAACTCAATCAAGTTTCCGCAGGAAGAACCGATCTACTAGTCTCCCTCACATCCTCATTGCAAGATCAGGGAAGACATAAAGAAGCACTTGATACGGTATCAAAACTTCTGGCAACTCACCCCGATGACAAATCTCTCTACAAAGCCAAAATACGTTCTCTCATCAAGCTAAAGCGCTATTGGTCAGCGGTGACCGACGCCGATAAACTGGTCAAGCTGGACAGGAAAGACCCAGAGTCTTACATCCTCAGAGGGGACGCGGAGCTTGCCCTGAAAGAGTATGAGAACGCCATAAAAGACTACACCAGCGCCATGAAGATGGGTGGCGGCACCAGAGCCAGGGCCAAAAGAGCAATTGTCTATAAGAACCAGGGCAACAAGACTCTGTACGAGAGAGAGATGAGTCTTGTCAAACAAAAGAGATAAATTCAAGACAGTAGCTGAGTGATCAACTTCCCTGTCTTCCCACCGGTTTTAACTGCTTTCAAGTACTCAATGGTCTCGCCATTGTCTAATTTGCGTCCACTTTCGGCCAGCAATTCCACATAAAGCTCCAGTAGGAAAGAGAGTCCCCGGGGGGAGGAAAGTCCATTTTCCAATCCGGTAAAACACTGTTCTAACACTCTGCGGGCAACATCTCCATGCGTGGCACCAGCTCTTGAAATTTCACGCAGGGAGTCGGCCAATCGTTTGGGCTTAATCAGTTTTGAGTGTAGAGCTTCCCTGATAAAAGGAGAAAAGTCATCGACACTAAGTCGCTGCTCTTCTACTGCCGAGATGACAGCCTCCCTGGCAAGGGCTGTGCACTGAGGATCCGCGTTGATCAACCCCATGCCCATCAGTGAGTAAGAGTGGGGACCCAGGGGCGCACCTGAATCGAGTAGCAATTCGAAACACGGCACAATCCTAAGATCAGAAACCTCCATCCAGGCAACACCATCTATCGCCGCCTTCTTGTTAGCCCGGAAGAAATGTTCTCTCAAAGCAGGCATGGAGCGATATAACCAAAGAGCGGATTCATACGGCTCGCCACCAACGGACAAGAAACCACTCTTAAATTCCGGTCTCTTCTCCAGGCTCTCATGTTTTAGATATTCAGCCAGGGACAATAGCCATCTATCCTCATACGGCAGCTCAACCTTCTCTGTCAGGCCGGCTATGTACTTCAGCACCATGATGCTGAAGCTATCACCTGCGGGCTCTAACTTCTCCAGAGTGTTACGCAGATCAGCTTTCCACAAACGGACCAGGGAAAGAGAAAGATCATTTCTATCCGGCTCTACTCCGGCACCCTCATATGCCGCTATTCGCCCCAACAAAACTTCGGCGGAAAGCCATCCTCCCTCATGGGACGGAGTAGAAAGTAGCGGCAATGTCTGCCCTTTGTTTCGACGGCTCAAGACCTCAGTCATAAGACTTTTCAACACACCTAACTGTGCTCTATCCGTCGGAAAGGCTTCACCATCCAATAGTTTAGGATCATCTTCCGGGCTCAAATAGGCAAAGATGAAAGCTGCGATCATCCTGTGATAGAGGGGGATAGAGTAATAGTCCGCCTGGTAGAACTTCTTTGCTCGCTTTTTCAAAGCGCCGGTTCTCTTCTCAAAATCCTCCTCGTCGAAAACATTAGATGATCTTGCAAAGAAATCAAGCACCAGGGCGAATTCATAAATCTCTCTCGGATTCTCCAGACAGAAAGCCGCTTTAGCCAGAGCATCCTCCATTCCAGAAGGAGGTTTCAACGCCTCCAAAGAAGAGAATGGCCATTTTAAGAAGGCATCAGGGTTTTGAGAATAAGCGATACTCTGGTGGTCGGTAACTTGGGGCTCTGCCGGCGCTGGTCCAGAATCACCCAGCCACTCTAGAATCTCCTTTCGCAGACTTGCTGCCACCACATCCAGAGCATCTTCCACTGCCGCTCTCAAAAGGGAATCTTGTGGATCTCCATATTTTCGAATGATAGTAAATGCTTTTTTCTCTACTTCGGGAACCTCATGGTAAAGACAATTGGCAAGAAGAAGACAATACTCATTACCTTCCTTTTTTAAATGCTTGTCTCGTTTAATAGCTCTCTCGAGCAAAGAGAGAGCAGCCACCACGGTCCCCTTCGATTTAGCCGTGAGAGCAGGAGAGATATGCCGACTTAAATCATCCCCGGGAATTGGACTTTTGGCGTCAACTCTTTTAAGTGCCTTGATGGCAAATGATACCGTCGGCGGCACCGAACTGCCAAGCAGATGCAGATACTGCTCTTTTCTTTCAATACGCTCTTCATCAGTGGGATTCAAAGATTCGTGAAAGCGGGAAAACCAGCCGGCTCGAAACTGAATAAAGTCTCGACCGAGGGCTTCCAAAGATGAGTCCAACAATCGTCCACGCACCAAGACTCCCTCCCGGCAGAGAGCCAAAAGGGTATTGCACCAGTTTGTCGCTTCATTGGAATATTTGTCCACAGCCGCCAAACTATTTTCCTGGTCCCCCTCAATTTCAAACAACTTCCAGACATCTTGCTGCAGGTCACTTTCTTTTAGAAGAAGCGCTTTCAAGTTGTCGCTGCCGCCATAGACTGTGTAGGGACAGCCGATGAGGCCCACATAATACTCCTGGGAAGTCGGTTTCTGACAAAGTCCGATGGCCATCATCCTTCGAACATCAGGAAAAAAATTGATGCTCTGTTTCATGAGAACATCGCCAAAATTTCTCATCCCGTCGGGTCGAAACTCCTCCAACAATTTCCAATCAAAGAGATTTCTCAAATGCACAGGCCACTCTATTTTGCCTAGTTGCTCGGCGCTGGCGGTTATCAGAGTAGCGTTGACGCTCACCGCCAGGGTATCTTCTCCATATTCATATTCCCAGCCATAGGAGCCGTTTCCCCGCTCCCGAACTTGGCCTTTACTTGCTTTCTTCAACCAGGAGATTGCCTTCTTAGCAATTGCGGCTCTCTCTACCGGTGATTGCTCGAGCAAAATCTGTCGCAACTTACTTAGATCTCCATCTGAAACTACCTGTTCGAAACTCTCCAGTTTTGCGTTTGCTTTCATGGACATCTCCGACTCAACTCCGGCTCTCATTCTGCTCTAACATCAACACAGACAATATATGCTTACACTGACCACGACTTCCCTGGTACTTTGAATGCCAGGGGCAGGTGCAAAATTCCCTATCGCCAACCTTAACCATATGAACTACCCCGCTTCCTTGAACCTGGGCGCTCACCAATCCATTACCCCGGGAGAGGACCTTAACCGCTCCCTGGTCGATAAGGGTTCTGGCCCCCTTCAAGCGAGGGTGTATGGACTCTGCCTCTTCCAGACGAAAGGGTAGCTCTCGGTGAAAAAAACCACCAAAATTGAGATCGTAGCCGACCATACCCTGGGAGCCAAGAAGAGCCAGAGCGTGATTTACAGAATGCGGCTCCATGGAACAGAGAACGGAGAACTCGGAAGCATCGATGCATGACTGCCATTTTAAATTGGCATGAACCCGGCCTAAATTGAGCGCCTCAGCCCCAACCAGAGCGGATAACACCTGGCCTTCTCCGGAAAAACCGCGGGAAACATCGGCGGTAATTGTAAGACAGAAAGACACACCACCGCAGTCCAGGCGCCACTCAGAAGCTTCCCCATCATCCGTAGCATAAACTGAGAGCTCATCTAAAAAAGGGGCGAGGTCAGCCAAAATATTGAGGCGCTTCATCCCGGCAATGCGGACACCGTCTTTTATCTTGCGCGCACCCAGTCTCAATCCGGTGTCGCTACCTTGACCGGTGGATAACAGGTAAAAATCAGCACTGTTGTTCACGTTGCGCGGCAGCGAGCGCAAAAATTTGAGAGCTTCCACCCTGCCCACAGTGAATCGCCTCTCCATTCTAGATTGATAGGCCTGCACCTCGACAAAACCTTTTATCCATCTCTCCGGCAGATCCACTTTCCTTTCCACAACGCTGGATTCCCCATGGTCGATTTTAAGCTCCTCCTTACCCACAGAAACTTTTAAGGCCTCACCATCCCGCAGCGCCGCAAGAGCAGCCCTGGTATCGGAGTTGAAATCGACGTTCGTAGTCCCTTCTCCGACGATCTCTCCCTGATATCCCTCAGGAGAGACATCCAGTCTGGCGTAGGCGCTGCAACAGGCGCTGAAACCTTCGAAACGCAGGATCCCACCGCCACTGGTAACCACAGGGTCCCGCTCCAGAATAATCCGACGAAGCATACCCGGAGGCACATAGAACCTTGTGGATACAATCTGAGAAAGGGCCCGGAGCATTTGGGAAACGACCCGGGGAGATTGAAGCCTGCCTTCAAAAAAATAGGGGTAGCTCCCCTGATGCGGAGTCGTGGCAAGAGTTAGCTTTGCCTCTCCGGGAGTATCGGAAAGACCAGCTGAAGAAGAGACGAAAGTCGACGAAAACGGATAAATGTACGAGTACTCTAGAGCTGTATTAGCCAAAAGACCTCTCCCACGGTCTACAAAGTACTCTATTCCCGGTGTAGGGGAAAATTAGCAGCCACGGTCCAATCTCTATCCTTATATATATAGTACGACACAGTATGATACGGAGCGATCTAATAAGTATCGATATCGGCGTGGGCAAATGTCCCAGTTCCATTCGCTTGGCTAAATTGAATTCCACTATCGACAGCAAAAGTAAAAGAGACAAAATTTCTCTTGCTATCAATTCAATTCATAGGGCTCTTGCAGGGAGGAATTGATCTATAAACGATTCTAGTAAGTCTCCCTTTTAGTGGCGGTTCGACTGGATTCCGCAAGCAGAGAAAAACTAAATAACCTTTATAATTCACATTCAAGACCCTGGCACCACATTTAATGCCTATTACCCTATACGCCTTCTATATACAACGAACAACACACAGACATAATCGATTAAAAATTTCGACTCCAGGCAAATATTCGAATGATTTCATAACCCATTTTTAGTGATACCAATGATATATGATAGTAGTGCAAAGCTTACCAGGAGAGGATACAAGAATGTCCAAGAAAGTACTAATCGCATTGCGTCCCGGCATGCTGGAACAGATAGACTATATTGCAAAATGTGAGCACCGCTCCAGATCTGATTTGATAAGAGAGTCTCTTCGCAGATACCTGGAAAACTTCAGAAGAACCCAGGGTACCCAGATCAAAACAGAGCATCCCCAACCTCAACAGCAACAACACCCCGGTGAAACGGTTACATCAATCGGTATCGTTAACCATATCGACTAATTCCGCCCGGTCGAGTCTGCTGGCAGTTGGCTCTATTTAAAAGCAATAACCTGCGTAAAGAGGAATGAATTGTCATTCCTCTTTTTTATTAGAGACTCTTTGAGACCTTCAAAAGCTCTTCCACCAGGTGGCTGGTCGGCATAGAACCGGAAAGATATTTGGAGTCGCCAGGTTCAGCTGAGATCGTCTGAGATATCTCAACTCCCCTAGGCGTGAAAAGCAACTTCAGATAGTCTTTCTTAAATCTATGGAATGCCACACCCTTGATACCACTAGCACCGGATCCTTTCCAATTCAGATGACCGGGAAGTTTTTCCAGGACAAGGGATCTGGCCGGAGCACCAAGCCTTTCGGCTCCCGGCCCGTGCTCCTTCAAATAAGCATCAGCCGTTAACAAGCGACCATCATCGTTATAGCCGACAACAACAAGAACATTCCGCATATAAGGAGTAAATGGCTTCCAGTGATTATTCAACTCCCTGGCAGCGACAAAATTCATGAGATGTCTGCGCATCACAAAAGCTCTGTTAAAGTGAGCCTTTGCCAGGGAGCGTTCCGAGAATCGCTTATAAAGCGAACCGAGTCGCAGGTGTAATGCAATCGCGTAGCGAAATGCCTCCAGATCACGATCACTTACTCTGGCATTAGTGCAACCAAGAAAAATAGTGTTACTTTCGGTGCGAGGAAGAACCGTGAAACCGTCTTCCAGGACTTTTATAGCATCAGATTTTTGTCTGGTTTCAGCCAAGATAGAAGAAGCTCTCAGCCTGGTCTCTATAAATCCACGCACAGCCTCCATGTCCCTGGAGTTGTTCGGTTGAAGCTGTACTGCCTGCAACCAGTAACTGGCGGCCAGGGTTTTGTAGTTCAATTTCTCGGCGCAACGGGCGGAAATCTCAAGAGACTGTCTCAGTTTCGCCAAGTCCTTATCTAAATAAATGCCTCCCAGGGATTGCCTGTCACCGTTACCGGAATCCAGCCTGGAGAGACAGGCAAAGGAGAAAATCCTGGCTGCGGCGGTTCCCTGTTTGATAGCCTGCTGATAGTCGCCCTTCGATTCATATAGTCCAGCCAGGGAGTAGTGACTATCTGCAGCTCCCAGATCCTCTTTGCCGAAAACAGTCTCCTGGATAGTTAGTGCCTGGGAGTGACAGTATTCAGCAAGACCCGGGCTGTAAGCGTATAAGTGCCTGATGCCTCCTCCCAGTACCAGAAGAACCGGGATGATAAAGAGAATAGCCAGCTTGACGCCCCAGAGTTTCCAGTCCACAAGAAAAGATGGAGCGGTCTCATCATCCTCTTCAAATCCTTTCGCCTCGGTGCCGGACCACTGGCTGGACAAGCGGGTCAGAGCAGAATCCTCCGAACCATAGAAAACATCAGCCTTAGCAATTTGACCGCTTTGACCGGCCAGAATCTCGCTCTCTTCTACTACTTTGAACCGAGGACCAGACTCTGAGGATGACTTCAAACGGCAACCAGCGCCAACTTGACGACGGTCTCTACCCGGGTCGGACTTTCCGGACCACTGGCTGGAAAGTCGCTCAAGAGCTTTATCCGCGGTGTCTTCAAAAGAACTTTCAAATGAACGCATGGAGGGTATGCCATAGAAACTCCGGCTTTTTATTGTTCCCTGAACAGAGACTGCATCCCCAGGTGTAAACCGTGATCTCTTTCAATAGTTACGATTATTCAGAGAGTTCAAATTAGAACAGGGGAGAGAAACACCGGAAAGCTCCAAATCCCGCTACTGATAAAGCGCTCTGGAACCGATAAAGAAAAGTCGAAAATCCTCGAGCCAGACCAGGAAAACGAGCCCGGAAGAATCACAGGGCACGACCATGGAGAACTTGGGCTATATTAGAAATGGGAGGAAATTTGGTCCTGATGGAATATCGGCACAGTTCGAAGATTGCTGTTAGAAGCCTGCTTTGTATAGCGAGTTTGTCTCTAGCACTGCTCTCAACCCCGCCGGCTCAAGCGGAAGAGGACATCCTTCTGGACGGCGGCATCTCCTACATCAGGATGGATGCCAATTCGAAAAATAGACCTACCTGGATGAAAGGCTCGGTCTATTCGACTAAAGACATGGTTTTGAAAGTATTCAGAAAAGCCTATCTTCCCTTCGCTTCCACCACCATAAAATCCATAATTCCAGAATACACAAATAGTTCCGTGCGTTTGAGAAAGAGAGTTCTGGCTCACTGGCATGGCTATCTTCCCGGTTCATCCTGTCGAGTAACCACCGTGCCCATAAGTGAACACGGCGATTTCCAGGGCGGATTTGAGTTCCACCACTTCAATCCCCAGGGACCGAAAGGATATCTGCAACGGATAGGTAGAGACAAAGAGGGCTTTATGCAATATCGTATATGGTTCGTCGACCAGGTCGCCAGCGCAGAAACCTAACTTACTGGGCTCAATAACTTGGAACCAACAGCTTCTTCCAGACTCTGTCCATGCCTTTCAAGGATGAGGCTTAACTCTCCTGCTATCACATAAGGAAGCAATGGTCCCTGGTAGATAAGACTGCTGTAAATTTGAAAAGCACTAGCACCACCGGCAATGAACTCATAGGCATCCGCCCCGGAGCCGATACCTCCACAGGCTACAATAATTTTGTCCTTATCCTTTCTCGCCTCCACGCGGTGCACCAGATTCAGTGCAAGAGATTTTAGAGGCGCTCCACTCATTCCACCTTTATTGATGGAATTCAACTCTTCTCCAGACCTTAGTAATCCGGAACGATTCATCGAAGTATTGCCGCAAATATAACCTGCCACTGACGGACGTGCTGTCACGGAGAGTAGCTCATCAAGGAGCTTATCATCAGAGTCCGGCGACAGTTTGATTAAAATCGGAATGTCATTTTGATTTTCTTTTTCGACCTCATCCAGAATAGAAGCCAACTCCCGACCCAGGGAGCTAATCTCTTCCTGGGTGTTGGGACAGCTCACATTGATGGCAATATAAAAGGCAGGCAGGTTCTTGACCGCCTTGAAGCTGGTGAGAATGTCTTCCACCGCCCTGTCGCCAC
>JAUIJG010000072.1 GCA_030431355.1 bacterium | reverse complement strand
CGGTCAAGAAAAAACAAGCGGAGCTGCTTAAATTGCAAGAAGAAGAGAAAGCTCGCCTTATTGCCAGGAAAAAAGCAGAAGCTGAGATACTGGCCAGAGAGAAAGCCAAAAAAGCCAAAGAAAAGAGACTGGCATTGTTGAGAAAGAAAGCCAGGGAGGCCCAGACTCAATATGTGAGAAAGGCCGATGTGGCCGGTCAGGTTCTAAAACCCCAGGAGCTGAAAGCACGGCAGCTCACACTCAAAGATGTGCCTTTCAACGAGACCTCGGACACTTTCAACGGGGATCCATTCAGCACCATTGATGACAGAACGATTATGAGTTGGCCGGAACTAAATCGATAAAACTGAGAATTTCAAAAGTCATCTCCTGCTCCCGGGACCCTCAGTCCGTGAAGAAGCACCTCCACTTTCTCAATCGCTTTCTTGGCGAGTAAAGCCTCCTCGCTCTTACGTGAGACGGTGTAGAGACGCAGGGCTTTCTCCAGTCGACCCTTTGCTTCCACCAATCTCTTACTCACCACGGGCGATGGCGTATCGGTGGTACCGCTCTCGACTATGTTGATATCGCACAGGGACGCCTGAAGCAGAGCTTCCGGGTTCGCGGCATCAAGAATAAGAACCTGGGAGAATCTGTCCTTTGCCTCCTGCCACTTCTTCCTCTTCAAATAACGACGCCCTTCCTGTAAGAGAAGCGCCTCTTTAGACAGAGGAACTTTCTTGCCTTTTGTCACTTGCTCCCTGCCACCGGAAAAGACTTGCCACCATTTTCGTTTCTTGACAGGAGCCTTCTCACTCTTCTCACCACTCTTCTGACTTAAAGCGGCTACTTTTGCGTTGCCACCATCAATAGTATCTTTTATTGCCTTCAGTCGCTCTTTCAGCTCACCTTTTGACACCTGGCCGAACAAAGTTATCTCAAGCTGGTCCAGACGTTCTAGAAAAGCCCGGGACTCATGGACCTGGCTGTACAAATAAAGCTCAGCATCAGCCAGCGTCTTCAGAGCCGGGTCTGCCGCCCTGGCACTCCCGGACTGACTGGATGCTCTCTTTCCAACAGGATTTGAAACTCGCCGTGACTCCCTGGCGCCTTCCGGCAACTCTATCTCAAACTCCTGGCAATAGCCAGGCAGAGACAACATGCCAGAGCATGCGGTCAGAAATAGACCCAGGAAGATACTGCCGGAATTGATCTTTGCCATAGTGGCAGCATTTTAACAACGAGAATACCCTTAAATCCCTGGTAATTTTCTCATTCTTTCCCGACGAAGTTCCCGGACAACTTCCTCGGTCACTCCTATATCGTAAACCGAGATCGGGTCACCTTTTTTAAGCTTAGAAAGACAATGTTTACCGATAAGAAATTCTCTTGCCCGGTCACTGCCATCCAGGCAGCTGGCAGAGACTCTATCTACTAAACTAGGGATGCTGGAGGAATCTACCAGATCAAAGTCAGAATCAGCAAAATCTTCCCCCTCCTTCATCTCTCGGCTGGCTATGAGGACCTGATCGGAACCTGACTCTCTTTTAAACTGTTCCATAAAAAGTTTAGCTTCCAGGGCTTCGCAAGCTTTAAGAACATCCAGGCGTCCTCCATCGACAGCCATCCTGTAAAACCGCACGGCTTCTTCTTTTTTGTCCATCAAATCAAATCGCTGCGCCAGTTCAACCTGGGCATCCAGAAAACCGGCTGAGGCCGCTTCGGTAAGAAGCTTCATGCTCTCCTCCTTCTTCTCCCTCGGTAGACGAATAGCAAGCAGATACTTGATTTTGGGCAGATCAAGCCGGAGAGACTCCCGGGCGAATTCCTCCATATTCAGCTCAATCTGATACTTTCTGTCGTAGTAATAATAGTTCTCGATCATAAATGTATAGGCGGATGGATGATTGAGCCGAGCGGCGGCTCTAACCTCCTCCAGCCCCTTGCGTGGATCGCATTCAGTTCCCAGACCATACAGATAGCACTGGGCCAGAAGAAAACGCCCCGAAGGTTCAAGATCAAGGTCAGCGTCCTTCAAAATTGCGAAACATTCATTCCAGCTCTGTTTAGAATAGGTGCCTGTGGCGCTGTAAGAGGCGTACTGCACGGCGGAAAAGGCATGTCCCTTGCTCCCCCCTTCTTTCAGGGCGGCGATGGCATTGCCCATGGCTTCAGGATCGCCGGGATAGTGCAATGCTTCATACGCCTTCAGTACAGCCGCATCCAGGGAACCGGAGGCGATTGCTTTATCTAAATATTCTCGGCCTCTGTCGGAACTCTCAGGCAATAAGAAACCGTTCAAATACATGACACCATATATTGTGGCAGCATCTTTATCAATCTTGGCTGCATCCGCGATCTCGCCAACTGCTTCCTGCGGGCTTTGAAACTGCTTTCCAGCCAACCATTTATGAAACTTGAATCCGCGCTTTTCTAAAATCACTTCCCAGGACTTATCATCAAACTCGGGCACTGCCAGTTTATTGGCCAGATACAAAAGCATCTGGGAATCTAGATCTCCGCAACGGGCTGCCAGACTCAATAAGTTTGCCGCTGCCTTATAGTCTTTTTTAACGCCTTCACCGCGCAGGTAGCAAGCTCCGAGCACGGCTCTCGCCTCGGTGGCTCCCAGGGCGGCACCCTGCTTGAGATACTGCGCCGCTTTGACTCGGTCCGGCTTCCCGGTCAGTCCATAATAGTGATACAATCCCGCCGGCTCCGCCGGATTGTCCTCTTGTTCTCCAAGGGTGACAAGACCTTCATAGCCCTGGAGACCTTTATTGAAATCCCGGATTGGCGGCGGACAGACAGTTCGCAGGTAAGCAAGCATTGAGTGATTACGCATCGCGTTTTTATCTTCTTTTAGAATAGCTTCTCTGAGGTCATAACAACGCTTCAGGTCCAGGTCCACGCCGAGACCCCATTCATAGGCTGTGGCCAGGGAGGACATAGCCCTAATGCTCTTCTTCTGCGAAGCTCTCTCAAGAAACTCGATTCCAAGCCTCTTGTCCTGCTCTGCATAGCCGAATAGATAATAGAGACCTGACAGACTGAGAGCATCTTCATATCCCATCCTCGCCGCCCGGGTGTACCAGTAATTAGCCAAAATCCTTAAGCTCAAAGGGTTTCGTTCGATAAGTCGACCGACTTGATAGTTGGTCTCGGCCTGAAAGAAGCCTACTCCCAGAGTTAACAGGATAAGAACAAGCGGCAAAAGAAAGAGCAGTTTGATCAGACGCATCTTGGGCAGATAGAGAAAAACTCTTATAAGGTATACTAGCTATTGAATCTCCAAGAAGTAATATACTATGCCATCCAGAGATCCCGACGAAGAAAAGGAAGAACGTCTCCAGGGCTTTTATGAACAGCTCAAGACGACTATCTTTACATCGGTAAGAAGAAGAAACAACGAAGACACCGGTTTCCTTATCTTTCTTGCTCTGGCTCTGGTTTCCATAGCAATTGTTTTCGCCTACTTCTTTATCAATCGGCTGGACTGATTCAAAAGAGTCCTATAGAACCTCATTAAGCCTGATAGAGTCCGATAACTAGAACTCGATATAACCCTTTAGCTTCAACCAGATTAGTAGACCACCCGACACGGCCACCATGGCCCCCAGGGCAAAATAGTAGCCGAAGGCAAGGTGAATCTCTGGAATAGTAAAGTTCATTCCATAAATTCCTGCTATCAAACTTGGTGGCAGGAACAAGGTAGCGATCACGGTTAAAACCATGGTGGTTTTGTTGGTACGCAAGCCGAGTCCGGATACATAAACATCCATCAGATCGTAGGACATCTCCCGGTGAATATCAAAGAGATGGATGACCGAATTGGCTTCCGCCAGACAATATTTGAATTCGTCCCGGCCATCCTCTGATATCAAAGAGCTTTTGCACTTTACCATCGCCTGCAAAAGCGTCTCCAGGGGCCAGACACATTTGAGGAAGATCCAGATCATCTGCAAATGTGTCTGGCCCCTGGAGACGCACACATTTGAGGAAGATCCAGATCATCTGCTGGGCGGCATTGATCATTTGCAACTCTTCCGAGCCGGGTCTACGGATAATTTTGTTCTGAATTGATTCAAGTTTGACCCCTCCGGCGGAGAGAAAGCCCACATAACTCTGGAGCACATCATCGATAAGATAACCGGCAAGTTTGTCGACGCTGAACTCGGTGAGTTGCGGGCCTTTCGACATCAAACGGTGAGAGACAAGGTTAAATGCCGCATCCTGACTAAACTGTCTACTGATAAGCACCCTATCAATCAAGAAGAAATTCACATTCTCTATGGCTTCTATATTCTCGGTGACATACGGTCTTTGCATGGACCAGAACAAACCATTGGAGTACTCTTCGAAAACAGAGAGCTCATGGGGAAATTTGAGCATCTTCACCTGCTCGTCCGAGAAATCGGCGAACTCAGCCAGATGTTTGAGAAAATCATCAGACACGGATCCTGATAGATGGAGCCAGACAAACTTCTTCTTCTCCAGATCTTTCTTCAGAGCTTTAAAGTCGAAAAAACCGGTCTCGACAAAACCGATCCCTTCCTCAAAATGGAAATATTGAGCACGGGCAGGAACCTTATCAGGCAAACTCGGCTCCATCTTCAGGGATTTGGAGGAAAAGACCAACCTGCCAAACTGAAATTCCAGCACACGCATATTAAACTCATAAAAATAGACTTCCTAATCATTTAATTCCCCTGGACAAAGGCATAGACTCCCTTGACATCACCAGGAATGAATTATAAGCCCCTGGGAAGAGCTAATTCCAGACTGCCGAAATCATTAAGAATCCGGCATAGCCAGGGACTCAGGGCTGATCAAGCCAATACCTGTAGAGAGGGAATCCATGTTGGCTCTTCTTGGGAATCGCCTGTAACCACCCCCGGGGTCCGTTCATGCTTCTTGCTCTAAAAGTAAAATTGCCCGGCGCCAGAGGATTTGGCGCCACCAGAACCCAGCAAGGGTTTGCCGAAAAACCTCTCCAGAAACGGGTCACCGAAGTGGAGAGTACAACCCACTGAGGCCTGTTCGGCATGGCGCTTTTGTCCCACCACATCAAACTGCTGTTGTGATAGGGAGCCACCATATTATTGTTTGTGTAGGCATGGGCCGGAATCCAGTCCGGTCTTACGATGGGACCATAGTCCTTGCGAACGCCCAGGTCAAAAATTCCTTTCAGGGAAGAACCTGATGCCTTGCCTTCCAGGGGCATGACCGGTTGAATCGGCGGAGGAGCAGACTTGATCCACTGGGGAGGGAGAGCAGGCACCATTTTTGGTGCAAAAGGCGGCATCGAATCACTTTGATCGACATTAATGTTGGCATTCCCCCTGAGCACATCAGCATTAACCGAAGGAGAAGGATCTTCCTCCACCGGCTCTTCCAGGTAGGAGCCCGGGGGCAGTTCTTCTGATGACCCCTCTCCACCCTGGGAGATCGCCATGGGAGAGACGAAAACCGAAATGATCAAAAAACAGATGGAAGCGCAAACGATACCAAATCCCTTCTTTATAAGCATCCGGAACAAATCAGCCAAATCCAACTCCCGAAAGTCTTCCAATTCTTGAGAACAACCTGTCCTACATACACTTATTCTACTTATTCCCGCAGGAAAAATTCCTATCGGTGCAAGAGTATGGAGAGGGTTCTATCCTCCTTGAATTCAAACTTTGCGGCTTTAAAAGAAGGCGGGCCGAAAAGCGCTCTGGCGTTATTGGAAAACCCATATTCATACTGGGGAATACCCAGACGATTCACCTTGAAGCGACCTTTGCCGTCCTCATCATGAAATGCCCGAATGGCATAGTCACCGAAAGGAAGCTGGGAAGCTCTCCAGACAGCCTGCTTATCATTAATCTCCACCGTGGCTGTTCGCACGGCTCCTTGAATATGCATGCGACGATCAGAGAAAGTCCTGGCTGAATCGAAAAGAGCAAGCCTGATCACGCCCCGAGAGTTCTTCAATCCGGAAAGCTTCACGGTGAGTACACCTGTAGATTTCTGGACTTTTGCGCTCACACCGGACACCGATAAAACAACAAAGATAATAACGTAAAGGAACCTGTATTCAAGTGACAGTACATTCAACCAGTTTTCCTCCGCCTTCTCTCTGATAGCTCTTATATAGAATTAGAGATAGAGCGTACCACCGTTCACGGAAAAATGTTACCTTAGCCTGGTGAAAAACAAGGGTACTTGAAGGATTTTGAAGAGGAGAGCCATTGTCGTAGGAGCTGGTCTGGGAGGACTTGCGGCCGCAATCAGATTGCAGCAGTCAGGTATCGATGTGACAGTTCTGGAGCGACTGCCGCAGCCAGGTGGACGCTGTCACAATATCTACCTGGAAGGGTTTCATTTTGATACCGGTCCGACGATGCTCATGATGATTGAAGAGTTGGAAAGACTTTTTGAAGACTGCGGTAGAAATCTTGCCGACTATATTCGACTTAAAAAATTGAATCCCCACTCTCGCTTTCACTTTCCCGACGGAGAGACAATCACCATGGGAAGCGATCTGCTTCCCCTGGCGGCGGAATTCGACCGAATAGAGCCGGGCGCAGGAAGGAAACTGACGCAATGGCTAGAAGAGAGCAAGGCTCTATATGATGTCGGAATGAGTCAGTTCATAGACCGAAGCAAACCAAATTTCCTCAGCGCTCTGGATCCCCAGAACCTGTCCATGCTTCTAAAGGGCCAGGTCACGGATCCTCTCTATGAATGCCTGGACAGAACTTTCAGCTCGAAAAGAATTCAGGATATTCTAGCTTTCTCCGCCCTTTATCTGGGAATAAATCCCTTCAGCGCCCCTTCCATATACAGCCTTTTAGCCTATGCCGAGATAGACAAAGGGCTCTTCTTTCCGGAAGGAGGGATGACAAAAATAGCGCAAGCTCTATCAAGCCTGGCCCGGGAGATCGGAGTAAAAATCGATTGTGGGAAAGAAGTTCTAGGTCTGGAGGTCGCCTCAACCGGCTTTCCAAAAACCGTTAGAGCGATAAAGTTAAAAGACGAAACCATTAGCGATACCGAGGTGGTGGTGGTGAACGCCGACCTACCGGACGCATATGAAAGACTACTGGGGACAGAGCATCCCCGGGCCGGAGGATTTACCTATACCTGCGGAGCACTTCTCATTTTCCTCGGGCTTAAAAGCACCGACCCGGATTTGATTCATCACCAGGTATTCTTCCCCGATAACTACAGAGATTCTATGAATACCTTATTCGAGCAAATGAAGATACCCGATGATCCGGTTTTCTACCTCTGCTCTCCCACGACTACGGATCCGACCCTCGCCCCTCCGGGATGCCAGGCCATATCGATACTGATACCGGTGCCCTCAGAAGGGAAAGAGATTGACTGGTCCCTGCATGGACCTCGATTAAAAGCAGTAGTCCTGGAGAGGATCAAAAGAAACGGCATAAACATAAAAAAAGAAGACATCCAGGTTGAGCACATGCTCTCCCCTGAAGAGATGGGCGATAGATTTCGCCTCAAAAATAATGCTGCTTTCGGTCTCTCCCATCGTCTTCTGCAGATGGGTCCCCTGCGCCCAAGCAACAAGCACCATCTATACGAGAATCTTTACTTTACCGGCGCCAGCACCCACCCCGGAGGCGGCATTCCCATGGTCTTGAAATCAGGTAGATTAACAGCCGAGCGAATAATCACAGACAGGGGATACGGACGCCCAAAATGAACGATTTGGTTCAGCAGCTGACACCACTATTCTGGTTGGTCCCTTGCTCAGGAGCCCTGCAAACCATCCTTGTCCTGGACAATTTAAACAGCTTCCAACGAGATAAGAATTCAAAGGATGAGCTGAGCGGCAATGAAAAAATATCAGTTCTTATTCCAGCCAGAAATGAAGCCGAGAACATAGAATCCTGCCTTGCCTCCCTCAAGAAGCAGACTTATCAAAATTTCAATGTGTTTGTCCTGGACGACTGCTCCGAGGACAATACATTGCCCCTTGCAAAAGCCTTTGTTGAAGGGGACTCTCGTTTCAATATCATCAAAGGTACTGATACTCCCCAGGGCTGGACAGGGAAGAATCACGCCTGCCATCAACTGAGCCGGAAAGCGGATGGTGATTGGCTTCTTTTCCTGGATGCAGATACCAAGTTAGCCCCCGATGCCCTTGATTACGCCCTTTCCATAGCCAGAGAAGACAAAGCCGACCTACTCTCCCTCTGGCCTCGCCAGGAGATGGTATCACCGGCGGAGAAACTGATCATTCCACTCCTCTCTTTCATATTACTGGGCTTCCTTCCTTTGCGATTCGCGGAAACATCAAAATCGCCTATATTCACGGCAGCCAATGGTCAATTTATGTTCTTCCGGAAGTCTTCCTACGAAAGCTTCGGAGGGCACCAGGCGATAAAAGAGGAAATAATGGATGACGTCAGGTGCGCCCAGAGAATAAAAAGAGCCGGCGGAAAAGTCTTAATCAGAGATGCCTCGACAAAAGTTCACTGCCGTATGTACAGGAACTTCACCTCGATCTGGAACGGATTCAAGAAAAACATCTACCCGGCTTTCAACAATCGTCCTTTCCTTTTCTTTCTGAGCCTCACCGCCCTCTCACTCGGACACTCCCTGCCGATTGCCTTAGCAGCGATATTCTTTGCTGTCGGCTCCACGGGAGTAGCCCTTCCCTTTTTAACTCAATTTTTGATCAGTTTACTGCTCCGGCTCATTCTGGCGATCAGATTGGGCCAGCCTCGCCTGAGCATAATCTTACAGCCTCTAGCGGTATCGATAACGGTGTTTATAGGACTGGCATCATTTGCAGCATACAATGGCGCCGGAGTGTCCTGGAAAGGACGGACTTACAAAAGAGGATAGCATGGAAATTCTAAAATTCTTACATATTCTGGGAGTTGTGCTGATGGTCGGCAACGTTATCACCACCGGACTCTGGGCCCATTGGGCAAGTAAATCCGACGAAGAGAGCCTGAGGAAATTTGCTTCCATCTCCATTCTCAAAGCAGACCTGTTCCTCACCTTCACCGGTGGTGGCTTGATACTTGTATCCGGATTTGCCATGGCCGGCATAAACGGTCTCACTTTTCAGGAAAACCCCTGGTTGGTGCAAGGCATCGTCGCCCTGGCTGTATCCACGATAGTATGGCTGCTGGTTCTTCTGCCTGACCAATTCAGGATGAAAACTTGCGCCGAATCTGGAGACTCTGCCGGATTTATAAAAGCATACCGCCGTTGGAGCCTTCTGGGTTGGCTTGCCACCATTCCTCTGGTTTATGGCATATGGGTCATGGTAGTTCGTTAGAACTCAGCTTCCGGATGCGGCATCAGTATCTTTCATCGACTCATGGACGATGCTGAGACTGACCAAGCGAGCGATCAAAATTGCAATAAAGAGTTGCCCCACAACAGCTTCAACCAGTGCGAGGGTCCTGGTGGTGATGCTCACCGGAACCACATCGCCGTATCCTAAAGTGGTAAGGGTAACAAAACTGAAATAGCTCACCAACATGTCAGCCTTGAAGCTCTCCGGATTGGTCAGGGCAAGCTCCGAGGTTGTAGATACCAGACAACCCGGCTCAATCATCAGGGCGCACTCAAAGAGTAAGCCGAAAATCAATCCAATGAGCAGATAGACAACGATGGCGCCGCAAATCTTATTCGTGTCCACCAGCCCCCTGGAAAATACCCGTTTAACTATCGCGCCACCGGATATAGTTAAAAAAAGAATCGCGGCTAAAAGGGCTGAAATCTGGAAAGATGTGGTGCAAAAAAATGGGTGGCTATTCAAGGCGGACATAGACCAGACCAGATTTACCACCATCGCCGCACCTAAAGCGATGAAGAGAAATAGCCTTCGCTGCAGGGAAAGACAGGAAGTAAATAAAACCACGGTGAAAAGACCGGTTTGCAGGATTCTACCGGTCTCATCGGTGCCAGCCAGGGGACGCCCGACAATCAACAGAGTAAGAGCGATCAGTAAGATTTTCAGGTACTGTTTATGCAATATCTCTCTAATCTTTGTCCGCATGCCGACACCCTAAATCTCTAAATTCAACTGTAATGATAGCCAATTGAGCACCAGAAATCCATGGTAAAGAAGGAAATTAAGAGAAAGGAAAGAGCTCAACGGACAAGATCACGTATGCCAAAAGCCAGGATTTGCCTGAAATACAATACCGCCTCCTCCGGGGAAAGTTGGCGGAACACCTCCTGCCAGACAGTAGGCCGATGCCTGGCGACTTCCAACATGTAGCGAAGGAATTCATAAAAACCGATCTCATCCTGCATAAAGTTTCTGTAGTTGATCTGTCCACTCGCTTTCAATGCAGCAAAAGCGTCATCAAGAAGCGAATTGATAAGATTTGAACCGCAGGGAAGCCCCTGCCTATCCGCCACCATCATCAGTGCCAGACCGCCCATCACCCTCAGTCCTTCTCTCTCGCAGCGCACGGCGTCTAAAGAGGCTCGGTCGAGACGGTCGCTATCTAGCAAGCGAGCCAGGCTAGTAGAGATTGACTCAAAAGAGCGGATAATCGCTCCGAATCCACAAAAGGTAAGAGGAGAATGTCGCGAGGCCGCGTCTCCAACCAGGTAGATTCGATCCCCTGGAGAAAGACTACAGGAGCGCAATCTGGAATTACCAGGAATAATCCCGTAGGTCGGTCTCTCAAGTATAGCCTTGCCGCTTTTATACCTGGATAAATTGGCGAAGAAGCGCTCATATAATGAGAGAAGAGGATGCTCACCCAGGCTCTGGGGCGATGCGTAGTAAAAAAGATAGGTAGTGAGCAAATCGCCGGAGAGTGGAAAGCCTTCCCAAATGTGCTGCCTTCCGTCCTCTATCCCTTCCGTACTTACAAGTATCTCCCCGACTTTAGAATCCAACTTCCTGGGACCGGAGCCGGTATCGAGACCGGATATTACGCCACCAACAGTGGGGCAAAGAATATCGAATTGACCGTGGTCGCTCTCCACGCCCCGGGCATCGAGAAGCAATCGACAAAACAGAAAAGCTCTCTCTCCATCCTCAGGCGAGACTTCCACACAAAGCCCCCGCGAACTCTCAAAATATCGAATATATCTATGGAAGTCTAAAATTTCGACACCCTGAGCCTGGGCAAGACTTCTAAGTGCAGCTAACAGATCCCTGGAGCTTACAGCGCAATCCAGGACGCCCTCCACCGAATGCTCTCGACCATTATGCCATCGCACTATCCCTCTTTCGTATCGCAGGTCGATAAAATCCAAGACTTGAGCTTCGCTGAAAAGTCCGGCTCCAACCAGAGCATCAAGCTCCGAAAAGGAAGCGTTCCACTCTCGATGGGAAGAAGCCACTCTCTTCCTGTCCAAAACAGCCACCTTAAATCCGGAACGGGCAAGCTGAATCGCATAGAGAAGAGATAGTCCTCCCCCAGCCACCACAACGTCATATTCAGCATCGCAATCAGCTGCTTTCCGCGAGGAATCAGGATCAAGAACACTCTCTTTAGACTCTCCCTTGAGTCGGGAGGACCAACCGGACTCCAGGGACAATATATGTTGGAGGGGACCTCCGCTCTGATCTGTCTCCACCGCCGACAGTGCTTTGTAAGCTAGCGGATACTCATCCCTGATAGTCAACTAGTGTGCTCCTCAAGCCTGCGACCCGGTCGCTTCCGGGGAACACTCCCTGCCAAGATCTACACCAAGATTTAGATCCGCCAATAGCTTACCGATCAAATTGTCTGCCGGTCCCGGCTTCACCGTAGACTGGTAAGGCGTAGCCACAACTCGTCCCAGGGCGCAAGCAACCAGAAACACCTTTTCCGGAACAGAGACCCTTGCCCTGGTGGAGATGGTATCAAAGCCGTTGCCTTCAACCTTCTTACCTATGGCCGCGTATACATATTTGGACGCGGAGATAGCAACCTGGCAGCGGAGGGGGAGATATTGAATGCCCTGGCAAGCGGAGGCGTAAAAGTCCCGCGCCTTCTCTAGCAGACGACCGGCCAACACCCTTGAAGCGTCACTAGCAACCTCTCCATTTAACTGTCCGCCGGAAGCGCATGCTTCCTCCCGCCAGGCCGCTGGCACATATATCCGCCCCATCCTCAGGTCGGCGCCCATATCACGGGTGACATTCGTCAACTGCATGGCTATGCCGAGGTCACAGGCCTTATAAAGAACAACATCAGAAACGCTCTTCATGGCGTAGACTAGCATCAACCCCACCGTTGAGGCTACTTTGAATGAGTATTCAATCAACTCTTGCTCGGTCTGAAAGTCTACTGTGCCCGCGTCGATCTCGAATCCGGACAACAAACATTCGGGAATGCTTCTTGGTACATCATAGTGATGGACAAATACGGAAAATGCCTCATCGAGACGACTCTCAGGACAGCCACCATATACGAGGTCCAGTCGTCGCCTCAAATCTTCCAGGCTACGCTCCACCGACACATCAGACTGAACATCCACGGCATCGTCGGCGGTACGACAAAAACCATAGATAGCCCAGGCGCAGAGGCGCACTTCCGGAGGGAGCAATAGGCTGGACAGAAAAAAACTCTGGGAATGATTGTAGATAACATCCCGGCATATGAGTTCATGTTCGGCGGAGAAAGTCCCGATCATCTGGCATGGGTCCCCGCAATCGGATCACGTGGATTGCCTGAAACTCCGCGGTCAGAGATCAATCGATCGACAACTTTGGCAGTGGACAAGACTCCCGGCATCCCCGCTCCAGGGTGAGTACCGGCGCCCACAAAATATAATCCTTCAACCTCTTCGCTCTTGTTATGGGGTCTAAAATAAGCAGACTGGGTCAATACAGGCTCCACCGAGAATGCCGCACCATGGATAGAGTTCAACTCACTCTTGAAGTGCTCCGGATTAATAATCCTGGTGGTGAGAAGGCTCTCCTCAAGACCGGGCAGACAGGTGGACTCCAGATATTTAAACACCCGCTCTCGATACTCCGCTTCCATCGTGGACCAGTCGACACCGGAGCCGAGATGCGGCACCGGAGACAACACATAGAAAGACTCACAGCCCTCAGGAGCCATTGAAGCATCTGTTCTTGAAGGCGCGTGCAGATAGAGCGAGAAATCATCCGCCAGTACTTTCCGATTGAAAATATCGTGAAGCAGACCTTTATATCTGGGTCCCAGCAAAATCATATGATGGGCCAGATCCGGATAGGTCTTAGCTGTACCGAAATAAGCGACGAAAAGACTCATGGAGTACTTCATTCTCTCCAGCTTCTTATCCGTATATTTCTTGCGGACCTCCGGAGCGATCATATGCCGGTAAGTGTAGGCGGAGTCAGCGTTTGATACCACAATATTCGCGTGCATGCGCTCAGAGTTCTTGAGCGCCACCCCGCTGACCACGCCTTTCTCCACAAGAATCTCTTCCACCTCACAGCCGCAGACCAGCTCTCCCCCCATCTCCTCGAAGAGCCTGACCAGAGCATTGACAATCGCGCCGGTGCCACCAAGACAGTACCAGACACCCCAGCGGCGTTCAAGAAAGTGAATAAGCGCGTAGATAGAGGTGGTCGTAAATGGATTGCCGCCGACCAAAAGAGGATGAAAACTGAGAGCCACCCGCAAGTCCGGATCTTTGACAAATTTCTCTACCATACCGTATACGGTGCGATGTGAACCAAGTGCCACCATTTTCGGCATTATCTTTATCATATCCATGGGACTGGAGAAGGGCACATCGCCAAGCTCTTCAAAACCGGTTTTATAGATTCGCTCAGTCTCTTCAACAAAGGAGGTGTAACCATCGATATCGCCGGGATTGAACTTGCGAATCTCCTCCACCATTTTGTCGTGGTCACCGCTGTAATTGAAGAAACGTCCATCATGGAAACGAATTCGATAGTAAGGATCCAAAGAGACGAATTGCAGATAGTCGCTGATATCCTTTCCGCAAAGTTCAAACAACTCCCCGAACAAAAATGGTGCGGTGACCACGGTCGGGCCGCCGTCGAACGTGAAACCTTCGTCTTCATAGACATAGGCTCTACCGCCGGGTTTATCTCTTTTCTCCAGGAGCTTTACTTCAAAACCACGAGCCTGCAATCGGATGGCCGCTGCCAGACCGCCGAAACCGGATCCAATAACGATTACTTTTCTTGCGGCCATATCAACCTTTTTTGGCACCGCCCAACTTAGCCTGCCACTTCTGTGCTTCGGCATTCTTATTTAACTTCTTGAGTACTTTTACATAGTCATGGACACAATCGGCATATTTATCCGGAAACTTTGTTTTGTGAACTTCTCTAATTTGAAGGGCTTTAGAGTAGGCTTTCTCAGCCTCCTTGTAGTGAAGCGTGCGTCTGTAAGCCGCCCCCATACGCTCATAAGTAGAGGCTATACGCGGGTTGTTCTCGCCATAGGCACCTTTCAAGACCTTTATCACCCTCTCGTATGTAGGGACAGCCAGGTTCAGCTTATTTGAACCTTCATAACTCTTTGCCAGCTCATATAGTGTTTTGACCATGCGCTTATCATTTTCACCATATGCTTTCTCCTGGATGGAGACAACCTCTTTTAAAAGCGGCTGAGCTTCCTCATAGCGTTTGATTGCCAGGAAGGTCCGAGCCAGCCCATAGGCCGTACTGGCCAGATCCGTATGACCCGGGGCGGAGACCTGCCTTATTTTGAGAGCTTTGTTGTAGTACGGAATCGACTTCATGTAATTCTTCTGATGCCTGTAGAGCTCTCCAAGACCGTGGTAGGCTTTGGCAACCTGAAGAGCCTTGGGACCATAGGCTTTGGTATAAATCGATAGAGCTTCTTTGTATTTCGCCTCGGACTTTTCAGTACTCTTCTTTCGATCATAGAGCTGGCCCAGGTTAAGCAGAGTCTCGGCATAGTCTGCGTAAAGCGGTCCGGAGACTTTTGCCAACTTGGATGCCTTGAGAAGCTTCTGTTCGGCGACAGCGTACTTACCATTGTCCATGGCGATAAGCCCGGCCTGGGTGAGACCACTGACCTCCCCTGTCATTGAGAAAGCAGGTGTACAAAGCACGACCGCAAGAACCAGACAAGCCACAAACCGAGTCAGCACTATCATTTCTGAACTCCCCTCTAAATGAGTTATATAGATTAGCATTTATGGAACCGTTGTGGGTGAACAAAGGCTCTCGCCGCCCCCTGGCTCCCCCGGTGACAAGAGTGATAAAATCTCCCCAGTCCAAAAATCGAGGTGAGAGTTTTGACCAACCTGAAAGAAGCGACCCCGGAAGAAGTCAAAAAAATTCCTGACATTGTCAGCAATCTAGAGTGGCGCTATGCCACCAAGCAATTCGACCCGGCCAAGAAACTGGATTCGGCGGTATGGGAGCAACTGGAAAAGGCCCTGGTACTAAGCCCTTCAAGTTACGGACTGCAGCCCTGGACCTTTGTGGTAGTCACGGATCAGTCGGTCAAAGAGAAGCTGATGGAGAACTCTTTTCAGCAGCCGCAACCCCGGGACTGCTCCCACCTGGTTGTCATATCCAGGCTGGCAAAAATAGACGTGGAATATGTGGAAAGTTATCTGGAATTGATCAGCAAGACCCGGGGCATTCCCAAAGAGAAGCTATCCGACTACAAAAATATGATGGCCGGATTCGTAAAAAGATCGAGCGAAGAAGAGCTGGCAATCTGGATGGATAAACAGTGTTATATAGCGCTGGGCAACATTCTCACCACCGCCAGCGCTCTTGCCGTGGACGCCTGCCCGATGGAAGGTTTCGACAAGAAAGCCTATGACGAAATCCTCGATCTACCAGCAAAAGGACTTCGCAGCGTTGTTCTCTGCGCCCTCGGCTACAGACATGAAGATGATAAGTACGCGGATCTAAAAAAAGTCAGACATCCGGTATCGGATGTAGTACTGCATATTTAAAACTTCAACTATTATCAGAACCTTTGTCTTCGAGAAGCTGCTGTTTCAACATGGCCAGCTCGTCATCCACGGCCGAGCCACCGGAAACTGTGGGCTGTGAACTTTCCAGCTTCTTGAACTCTTCTTCTAGCGCACCGTCATCATTGAACTCGTCATTCA
>JAUIJG010000071.1 GCA_030431355.1 bacterium | reverse complement strand
CATAGCGTATCCACATAGTTTAGGAGAGCTTTGCTTTCCTTTGTTGCCATAAAACCAGGTTAGTTCATTTTCGAGAATCTCAGCGAGATTTTCGACAAGGAGCCACTGGACTGTTTTTGTTCAATCTTCTTTATCTATGAGGTATTAAATGAGTAGAGGAACCAATAAGATTTTTGATGTTATTAGAAATTGTCACGTTTTTCTCACCTGGTTGCATGGTGAAGACGGAGTGGCTATCAAAGAAATGCCCACTGAATACAAGGATGACTGCAAGAAATTGCAGGATCTGGGCATAGTCAACAAACGCAACAACCGCACCCTGGGTATCAGGTGGCAGCGGTTACGCAAACTGATAGAAAGGAATGGAACCGATATTCCTTACAACTCGGATGAACTGCTCAGTTACATCACAGCTCCCGGATTATCAGTGGCAAATTAAACTGATAAGCTAAATTCCGAAGGTTTTGGTCATGGTCTTAAAAAGCCATGACCAAACGCTTTTTCAGGCTTCTCTGAATATAGATGGAGCGTAAGGTACCTGGCTGTCTTGTTCCTCGAGGCTGGCCAATGCTCCAGGCTCCTCTTCGCAGACCACCATGAACTGATCATATACTTTGTACGCCAACCAGTTTCTACGCAAGGCTGCAACCGCGTCTTCGTCCATGTCAACGCGCAAATTGAGATGACAGGCTCCTGTCTCTTCGTATACCAATAGAGCTGCTGCCCGCTCCCGGAGGAGTCGGCCTTCAGCTTTTTGTCCGCCGGCTCGCTGGCAAGCCTCCAGGGCAGCGAGAAGTCTTTCTGCCAGGGGATCACCGACGGTATTTTCAAATTCTTCCGCCATGGCATCCAGGCATTCGATATTTGTCAGCATGTTTCCGAGAACCACATAGTTCTGACCCAGCAAATGTCCGGAAACCTGCGTGGTCTCTTTTCCCGTATGGGCATAGGCCTGCCCGTCAAAGCCGATGATGCCGATCTGTCTATACTCATAGAAACGATCGGAATTTCTCAGGTCTTCATCCAGAGCGGTTATGGTGTTTGAGAGCCCCAGAATCTGAAGGATATCAGTCTTGATGCTGCGATTGACAAATGCCTGGGAGGTGCCGATAAATCTTCCGGAAGGACAAATAACAGGACAGATTGTGCCGGTGAAAAGACCGCAGGAGGCGGTCGCAAGACCAATTTGCTTTGATTCCGGAGAGAAAGCTACTATCGAGAAAGTCATGCTCGGCTCGCTTTATTAAACAGTGAAATAAGTTTATCACCGAATCGTCCGAGATTAGCCCGGTTATTTTTGAGAATCTTGCTGGGATTGTACATAGGCATCCAGCTCCGCCTGTGTCTCCCTGGCTCTTTCAGCCCCTGTCGGACCGAGGAATTTTGTCAGGGTCAGCGCTGTTTTGTAGTACTTTACTACTTTGCCTTGATTTGCAGCGGTTTTCGAGAGTCTGGCAAGGTTTACAAAAATGTCCCAGGTCATAAAGGGATTTCGCTTTACCATCTGGGGATTTGACTTTATGAACAGAGCCGCTTCTTCAAGCAGCTTCTTGCTCTTTTCTTTATCCTCAGCCAGGCAGTTCAGGGTAAAAGTGGCTTCTAGAAAAGCGTAAAGTTGATCGTCTATGATGATCTGTCCCTTACTGTTGTTCGCCTCCTCTTTGAGGGCGTAGAACAGCTTTCGGATTCTCTTTGCCTCATCAATGGCAAGTTTTTTTGTCTCCGGGGATTTCGAAGCCATTCTGAAATAAGCTCTCATGGGCCAGAGGCAATAGTATCCGTAAAGAGGATAGTTCTCGGCATGCCAGGTGTTGAGAAACTTCTTTTGCTCTTTGATGGCATTCAGGCAGCGACTATTCTCGTTCATATCAAGTAAGCGTTGGATTACCCTTTCGTACATTTTTAGAGGCTCGTCGTTTTGCTTTATCACCGCTTCTTTAGATAAAGAGAGTGCTTCTTTGGCCAATTTGACGCTCTCTGCCTGCTTGCCCTGAATCCAATATATGTCCGACCTTTTAGCTGTGTTCATGCTGCTATATCTGGTGGCACCGCAATTCTCTATCACTTCGTCGGAGCGGTCTAACAATGCCAGTGCCTCTGGGTACTTCGCTTGCACTTGCTGAAAAGTAGCCATCTCAGAAAGATAGTTGGCCGCGGAGGGGCAATTTGCTCCCTGGGCTTTCACCGCGATTTCGTAGCATTTCTTTGCCAGCAAATACGAATCCTGGTGGCGCTTTTCTAACTCTATTATCTTTTCGATGCGAGCGTTCTCTCTCGATTTCAGATCATCGAGAATTGAGGGGATCGAGACAACGGTGGCTTGTTTGCGTTCCTTAAAGAAATTGCTCTCTCCGCCTTTGACTTCGTCATAGAGTTGGGCATAATCCGGCACTGATTCCACCAGCTTGGTGGCGACAATATTGCAGTCTGGAAGGGCTCTTCTGAATTCTTTCATCCCATTTGATTTGGCCAGGACTTCGTCTATATAGAGATGTCTCAGGGGTTTTATTTTCGACAAAGTGGATAGTTCCTTCTCTTCTATTCCGCATTCAAGGAGGTTCAGGACCTGGAGATTTTTGGCTCCGGTAAGATCTATCAGGGCCTTCTTCTCTATCTTCATTCCTTTGATCTCAAGATAGAGAAGATGAGGCAGAGAGGCGACTTCTTTCAGATTTGAGATCTTATAGGGATTGGGACTTATGTATATCTCTATCAGGGATTTGCTCTGTCCCAGAGCCTCCATAAGCTTGTCCAGATCTATCTCTTTTTCCAATTTTATTTTCAGCACTTGAAGATTTTTTTGTTCAGGGATTTTCTTTAGATCTTCCACGTTGCCGATCGGCAGGGTCAGATTGTTGCCGTTTGCTCTCTCCTCCAGCTCCCTTATTTTTTCTTTCTCCGTCTTTACCATGCCGCTTTTGGGAATTTCAGACGATGAGCTGGCCAGAAATCGATTCGATCTGCTTGCTGAATCGGTCAAGTAGTAGGTTGCCCCTGCCATCGCCGTGACAGCCAAAAGTAAGAGCGAGAACATGAATCGTTTACTCATGTAGATAGGCTCTTCGACTTTTAGTGAGAGAACAAACTCACTGACGTCACGCTTTTCCTTTTCACTATCCTCTTCAAGGAGTTTCTCTCTCAAAATATTGAGATCTTCTATGAGGCTATCTATGGACTGATAGCGCCTCTCCTTGTCTCTTTCAAGAAGTGTGGCGGCAATATCATCCAGCTCCTCAGGCACCGAATAAGAAACCATGCTGCTCAGACGAGGAGCTGTTTCATTCTTCCTCAAATTGATGGTTTCAAGCAGAGTATCACCGGTCAGGGGAGTGTCACCGGTCAGAATTTCGAATAGAACACAGCCTATGGAGTACAGATCCGTGGTTTTGTCTATGGACTTTCCTTCAGCCTGCTCCGGGCTCATGTATCGCGGACTACCCACCAGCTCCCCGGAAGAGGTCAGGCTCTGGTCTTCTTGCATATCGGCTGTTATAAGCCTGGCGATACCGAAATCGAGTAGTATCGCCCGTAATTCACCTTCTGAATCCTGAAGCATTATGTTGCCTGGTTTTACGTCCCGGTGAATGATTCCTTTTTTGTGGGCATAGGAAAGGGCCTGGCAAACATCCAGAAGGATTGAAAGGGCTAGACCGATTGGTAGGTGCTCCCGCTCCTTCAAACTACTTTTCAGGGTCTTTCCTTCTACGAATTCGATGGCCAGATAAGGTTCGTTTTTGTACGAGAGACCGAAGTCGAAAAACTGTGAAATGCCAGGATGTTTTAGCTGGCTGAGAATTTTAGCTTCACTGTGAAAACGAACCAGGGTCTTTTCGTTTTCTGTGTCGGTCTTTAAAAGCTTCAAGACCACCACTTTGTCAAGGTGGATGTGTTTTGCTTTGTATACGGTGGCCATGCCCCCTTCTCCAATGGGGGCAATGATTTTGAACTTTTCGAATGCTATCGAACCCGGTCTTAGATCCATCGCTAGTTTTCCAGGTTGGTGCTCCGCCAAAACGCATAAAATAGAACGCTGTCATTTGATTTTAGTGCATATGGTCGATTCACACAAAGTGCCGCAGGGGTTTGTCTTTTAGTTGGCTGCAAAGAGTTGCGGGTAGCTGTATAATCTTTCTGTAGCTATCGGACCTGGTAAATTGGCGGAAGAAGCAGAGACCGGATTCCCTCAAAGTTTACGTTCCAGATATTCCCAGGTACTTTATGTGGGCGAGGGAGCAATGGGCAAAGTCTTCCGGGCTTTTGATCAGTCCCTGGGCACCATGGTCGCCATCAAAGTACTTTCCGGAAGTTCGGGCAAAAGAGATCTCTTGCGGCTTCAGCAGGAAGCTAAGACCCTTGCCAAGCTCAACCATCCCAACATTGTAAAAGTCTTCGATTTCAACATAACCGAAGATAATCTTCCTTATTTGATTATGGATTTTGTCGATGGACCGGACCTGGCAGAAGAGATTGAAGAGAGAAATTCTTCCCTTGAGCCACCTGACCCTAATTGGATCCTGGAAATACTGATCGGCATCGCCGGTGGTATGAACTATGCCCATGGTGCAGGGGTTCTGCACAGGGATTTAAAGCCGAGCAACATTTTGCTGCAGAAAGAGAACGAAGCCCCCCTTCAAGTCAAGGTTCTGGACTTCGGGCTGGCCAAACATCTCGGCTCCCAGGTCGATACCACTTCAGGTGCTCCGGTCAAAGGCACACCCGCTTATATGAGTCCGGAGCAGGGAAAGAGCGAGGAGATTGATGCTCCCTCAGACATTTATTCCTTCGGCTGTATCGCCTATGAACTGATGACCGGTGAGAAACCTTTCGAGGCCTCCGGGGCCCTGGACATGTTGTACAAGCATGCTTATGAGCCGTTTCCCGAAATGAAATTTCGAATCACGGCTTTCGACCTGGACCAGGAGGATTGTTCCAGGCTCTTAGAGAAGATGGAGGCATTTGTCGCGAGATGCATGGCTAAAGATCCAGCCGATCGCTATGAGAGTTTCGCCGCTGTGCAAAGCAAGCTTTCAGAATTTCAAGAGACCCTGGTAGAGATGGAGAAGGGAAGGAGAAAAGTAGAGCCGGAAGAACTTCCCCAGTCCAGTACCTGGATCCTGATGAAGAGTCGGGAAAGTGAGAGTAATAGAAGCGCTCTATTTATGGGACTTGGAATTCTGGTGCCGTTTATAGCTCTTTCCTCCCTGGCCTATCTGGTACTTTCTCCACCTGGTCAAGGTGACTCCACCGGAGATGGCAAGGCCAGGGATCTGTATTCTAAGAAGGAGATGAGTGAGAAGGTAGAGAAAATCCTTATCGATCAAAACGAGACCGGTCGCAGCTCTCTAGATACATTGCCTGAGGAGGAGTTGCCCGAAGCCTTCTTGAAGTTGTCTGATGATGAGCTTCTTAAGGAAGCTCAATCTCTATATAAGCAAGAGAAGTATCTCACGGCCCTGACCTGCGCAAACAAGCTGCTTTCAACGGATCCTGACCGGGTGCCGGCATTGATTTTGCGTAGCGATTGCTATGAAAAATATGAGAAGTTTGATCTTGCTTTGAAAGATCTGGATCTTGTTGTAAAGAAGCGTCCTGAATATCGCAACGCCCTTGAAAGGCGCGCCAGGGTATTGAAAGAGAGTGACAACTATCCCCTGGCAATCAAAGCCTACGATCGGTTGATTGAACTATATCCCGAACGTGATAAATACTGGGCTCGCAAAGCTCGTCTGGAAGCGGTCGGAAGAGATTTGGATAAAGCGATCTCCGATATGAGTCGGGCCATAGAGTTAAGACCGACCCAGTACGCATACAAGCGCGAACGGGCCAGCTTCTATATCAGCCTTGGAAAGAATGAGGCAGCTATCCCTGATCTGAGCGCGGTTATAAAAGCTGAATCGAGAAACGGCAATGTTCATTTCAATCGCGGTGTGGTTTTCTACAATCTCGGTCGATACAAAGAGGCCATTGAAGATTTCAGCAACGCCATTGAAAGAAATCGGAGCCGGTCTGATTTCTACATAAAAAGAGCGATGGCCTACGATAAGATCGGGCGGCATGATCTGGCCGGCAAAGACAGAGATCGTTCCAGAATTGATAATTTCGAGCTAAAGTAGGACGAGTTTTTTCGAGTGCTAGAGGCGACAGTAGTTCCAGGAGATCATTTTGCCATCGTCGAAGGGGGCAATACCATGGAATACGGCCCGGTCATCATCAAATACCATATCCAGCCAGTATCGGTCACTTTCCCAGAAGTTTATTTTGTCGAAGTCTTCCAGTTTTACCCATTCTAAGAAACCCTCAGGATTCTCTTTCTTCGGAACGCCGCTGAATGAGTCCACCCTGAAAATGAAGCCGAACCAATCTTCTCCGACTCCACCGAATCCCGGCCAGTTGATCGTGCCTCTAAGAATCACATCCAGCGGCTCTATGCCCGCCTCTTCACGGACTTCTCTAATGAATCCTGAGACCGCGTCCTCTCCGCTCTCCAGTTTGCCGCCCAGACCGTTGTATTTGCCATAGTGAATGTCATCTTTTCGCTTGCTTCTATTAAGGAGCAAGGTCTCATCTCCATCCGGGGACATCACATAGCCCAGGGTTCCCATAATCGGTCTATAGGTCACGGAAGTCTCCTTTAGTGGTCTTCCGTATATTATAAGCTTAGCTTCGACAGGATCGAACCTGGGTGGAATTTCCTGTTAATATTTAAGGCTTCTGGCAAAGACCTATCTGAAAATCCGGGGCGAAATTTTTGAACGACTCATACAACTTGAAGCTCGTGGCGGAAAGATCTGATGGACTTGAGGAAGCCCGGATAGTAGAGGCTGTCTCCGAGTTTCTTGAGCGATCCGGTCCGCTGCGTAGAGTACTATTGATCCCGCCGGATATAACAAGGTTTCATTCCGGAGCGGGACTTCTTACAGGCATTCTCTACAAAGCTCTTGAGCAAGATGGAGTCCAGGTGCGCGTTCTCCCGGCAGTGGGCACCCACGAACCTATGAGCCGGGAAGAAATTGAGATGATGTACCCGGACGTTCCTGCCGATTGTTTCTTTGAGCACAATTGGAGAGACCGGGTGAGAGAGCTTGGCGTGGTGCCGGAAGAGTTTATGGCTGAGAATAGTCAGGGATGGGTAAGAGAATCACTCTCCGTAGAGGTGAGCTCCTATCTGTTCGAAGACTGGGATTTGGTAGTCTCAATAGGCCAGGTAGTACCCCATGAAGTGGCGGGTATGGCAAACTATACCAAAAATATTGTCATCGGTTGTGGTGGCAAGAAGATGATTGATCACTCCCATATGTTGAGCGCCATTTATGGTATCGAGAAGACCCTGGGAGAAGTGGACAATCCTGTCAGGAAGCTATTGGATTATTGTCAGGATAATTTGCTCAATCGTCTTCCTCTCACTTATTTCTTGACCGTCACCGATGAATTTGACAATCGGACCAGAATCCAGGGGCTTTTTGTTGGAGGGAATAGAAGGGTTTTTGAAGATGCAGCCGGTCTGAGCGGGAAGCTCAATATTCATTGGCTGGACAGGAAATTGTCCCGGGTGGTGGTGAACCTTGACTCCAAAAAGTTTAAGTCAACCTGGTTGGGAAATAAGGCAATTTACCGGACTAGAATGGCTCTAGATGACAATGCCGAACTGATTGTTTTGGCAGGTGGCATCGGCAAATTTGGTGAGGACCCGGGTTGTGACGAGCTGATCAGAAAGTACGGTTATAGAGGGCGAGAGGAAGTGCTCTCCCTGGTGGATGAGAATGAGGATCTTAAGCGCAATTTGAGTGTCGCCGCCCATTTGATTCACGGCTCTTCCGACGGAAGATTCTCCGTTATCTACGCGGTGGATCAGTCCCTGCTCTCCCGGGAGGATATTGAAGGAATCGGATACAATCACATGAACTATGATGATGCCCTGGATCTGTATCGACCCGAGAAGCTCAAAGAAGGTTTGAATGCGCCAGGCTCTTCCGAAGAATTCTATTATGTTTCCAACCCAGCTCTTGCCCTCTGGAGAACCGGAGGCTCAAAGAGCTAGATGCGTATCGAGCAAGCTTCAAACTTTCGGCTAAAAGAGGTAGATGACCGCACGGTCTTTCTGTCCGGGGAAGACGGCAGTCTATTTTCGGTGTCAGCTTTGCATAAAGAGATCTTCCGTGTATGCCACCGGCGGAAGGGCTCAGCTCAAATGCCTGAGACCTGGATGGTCACCGGCGCTGACGGCAGTGTTCCATTGACAGGAAGAGCCAGAGACGACCTGTCTCGCTTTGAGCCTGTGGAATCTGAGATGATTGTGGAGAATGATCGTTTCTCTATAAAGACTGAAGCTTTGTCTGTCTTTAGCCGGATTTCCAGTCCCTGCCTGCGGTGGCAGGATCAATTTGACCGTGTTCTGGATGAAGACCTGGAAGAACTCTCCTATGCCTATGATGGCGAGAGCAACCATATATACCACTATATGAAAAGAGATCGCTCCATGCTTTATTTTGGATTGGGCGAGAAGTCCGGACATTTAAACAAACATGGCCGGCGCTATCGCATGTTCAATCTAGATGCGGGAAGATACAACGCTGAGTTCAGCGACCCTCTATACAAGCACATTCCTTTCTACATATGTTTTGATCCGGTGACAGGACTGGCCTGGGGGCTGCTCTACGATAACCTGGCCACAACTACATTTGATCTAGGTGCCGAGCACCACAATTTTTTCCCTTCCTATCGCTATTCTTTTGCCGAAGATGGAGATCTCGACTATTACTTTATTCTTGGTCCGGATCTCAAAGGTGTGGTGGAGAAACTTGCCTGGCTTACCGGATATATCACTCTGCCACCAAGATATACCTTAGGATACCTTGGTTCAACTATGCATTATACGGAAGCGGAGAACGCCCAGGAAGAGCTTGCTAAATTTCCAGTCCTGTGTAATGAGCATGATATACCCTGTGATCTTTTCCATCTCTCCTCCGGCTATAGCAAGCATGGAGATGGCAAAAGATATGTTTTCGAATGGAATCTCGACCGGGTTCCTGAACCTGAGTCGATGTGTGACAACTTTCACGAGCATGGCATCAAGCTAACAGCCAATGTGAAACCATGCCTTCTAACAAGTCATCCGCAATATAAAGTGGTGGAGAGCTTCTCCGGCTTCGTGCAAGAGAAAGAAGAGGACGGAGATGGCAGCGAGGACAGACAAAGGCCACGCATAGACCGCTTCTGGGATGGCGATGGCTCCCATCTGGATTTCACCAGATATGACACTATAAACTGGTGGAAGAGCAAAGTGAAAGAGGAGCTTCTTGCAAGAGGGGTAGATGCGATATGGAATGACAATAACGAATATACCATCTTCGATGATCGCTCAAGGGTAGATGGTTTTGGCAGCGGCTATGATCTTTCTTTGATTGGCCGTCCGACCCAGGCACTTTTGATGGCCTGGGCAAGTTATTCTGCCCTGTCAGAATTTTTCCCGGATAAGAGACCATATCTGATCACCAGATCAGGTTGTCCCGGCATTCAGCGCTATGCTCAAACCTGGACCGGCGATAATGATTGCAACTGGCATACTCTCAAGTTCAACATTCCTATGGGCCTTGGGCTCTCGCTTTCCGGAATGCCGAATTTCGGCCACGATGTGGGCGGTTTCTTCGGGGACAAGCCGGACCCGGAGCTGTTTGTTCGCTGGATTCAAAACGGAATTTTTCATCCTCGTTTCACCATTCACTCCTGGCATGATGACGGTTCGGTGAACGAACCCTGGATGTATCCCGAACAACTGGATACGGTGCGGGAACTGATAAGGTTTCGTTATCGAATCATTCCCTATCTATACAGTCTTCTGGTAGAAGCCGCCCAAAAGGGGCATCCCATAGTGCGCCCTCTTGTTTATGAGTTTCCCTTCGATAGAAATTGTCATAGCCAATCCTTCGATTTTCTTCTGGGCTCTCACTGGCTAGTCGCTTCAGTATTTGAACCTGGGGCGAGAACCAGGGATGTTTATCTGCCTGAAGGCAGTAACTGGTGCGAGTTCGATATCAGCAACTGGCATCCGGGAGGCTCCCGGTGTAGTCTTGAAGCACCGCTTAATAGAATTCCGACCCTGGTAAGGGAAGGGGGCTTGATACCACTGGGAAGCCCAAGATCTGTTGAGATGTTAGAGCGTGAAGGTGATAGGCTCAGGCAAGTACTTGCTTTTCCTCACCAGCATTCTGGTAAGACTTCTTTTATTCTCCATGAAGACGACGGAGTTACCCTGGCCTATCAAAGGGGCGAGCGTTCCTCGTTCAATCTTTCTATGGAATCCGACCCGGAGACAATCACCATCGGTCTCGAATATATAGAAAACGGCTACCGGCCTGCCTATGAAGAGATCGAGTGGATCTTTCCCGGGGGAGAGAGTCGAAAGATAAGAGGAGCGGATAGAGTCTACCTGGGTGAGGATGGTAAATTGCGGGGAATAACGAAGCTGAAATTTTGATTTTCTTGTTCTTTGAGAGATATTGGAGAATTTGGAGCGATGGAATATGCTTGAGGCGAGATTTGAATTATCCTCCGACCTTGAAGATGAGGTGATAGTCATTACCGGCGGTGCAGGAGTCCTTGGTTCTGTTATGACCAGGGCCCTGGCGCAGTGCGGTGCCCGGGTGGCGGTACTTACCCGGGATGCCGGAAAAGCTGCCGAGCACATAAAACATGAACGGATAATTGTGTTGTCCAGCGATGTGCAAGACCGGGACCTTCTGGAAGAGAACCATCGCCAAATAAGAGATAAATTCGGTCCGGTCACCGCCCTTATAAATGCCGCCGGCGGCAATAGCGCTTCCGCCACCACCGGAGAGAATCTAAAATTCATGGATATAGAGAAGAGCGGTTTTGAATCCGTCTTCTCTCTAAATCTAACCGGGACGGTTTTGGCCTGTCAGGTCTTCGCCCGGGATATGATCGAGAGAGGCACAGGCAATATCATCAATATCTCCTCCATGGCCGCATCCCGACCGCTCACCAGAATCCCCGCCTATAGTGCAGCCAAGGCCGCGGTGGATAACTTCACCGCCTGGCTTGCCGTTCATATGGCAAAGGAATATTCTCCTGCCATCAGAGTGAACGCCATTGCACCAGGCTTCTTTCTGACAGAGCAAAATCGTTTTTTGCTTTTAGAAGAAGAGACCGGGGATTACACTGAAAGGGGACGCAGCATCGTGGAGCATACCCCCATGGGCAGGTTTGGAGAAGGGGAAGAGCTGCTCGGACCAGTACTTTTTCTACTGTCTCCCGGAGCCAGGTTCATAACCGGGGTTGTCCTTCCTGTGGACGGAGGATTCTCCGCCTATGCAGGAGTCTAGCTGTTTTTTAAGGGCACCCGGGAATCTTCGGAGACAAGAGGCAACCGTGGATCCTTCTTGTCCCAGGTCTCTTTAGTCCATTTATAAGCCGGGTCGTCGCTACTTGTGAGAGCCTGATGGGAGCCGGCCAGAAAGTTTAGATAATAACAGTCATAACCATAGGCGGTGCAGACCGGATGATATCCTTCCGGGATCAAGACGATGTCATTGTTGGCGGTGACCACTGCCTCGTCCAGGCTGCGATCATCATTGTAAACCCTCTGCATCGCCCAGCCTTTTCTCCTATTGAACTTGTAAAAGTAAATCTCTTCCAGGCTTGCTTCTATCAAATTGCCGTCTTCATCCATCTTTATCGTGTCATGCTTATGGGGTGGATAACTGCTCCAATTGCCTCCTGGTGTGTAAGCTTCACAACTGACCAGGCGCTGACACTGGTAGCCCGGGGGCACTATGGTATTAATCTGGCGGCTGGCGTTATGACCTCCCCGGATCTCAGGCTCGATATCTGTCGGACTGACTCGGGAAGCAGGATAGTCTACCTCTGCCGGAGCCCAGGCGTAGGCTATCTCGGTGGCATCGTCCAGGGCAACGAGATCAAAGTCCGTGTGGCGAGGCAGATAGAGCGCATGGGGGAGTCCCTGGAAGACGTCGGCACGGCCCCCTACCTCTTCCCAACTTGCTTTGTTCGAATTTACTTTTATTCTGCCGCCGAGCATCACTATGACCGCTTCGTTTTCATCCGTGGAGGTTTCGAATCGATCCCCTTTGAGAAATCTTCTCACTTCTAGATTGAGGAACTTCCAGCCAGCATCCCTGGCGTAGATGCTCGTGATTAGCCCCCTGTCCAGATCTCTATCTTCCGGTCTGACCAAAACAGATCTTTTCATCGTCCACCTCATCGAAACAGGACCTCGATTATAGTCAGGCATCGAATTCTTCAGGGGGATTTTGAGAAGGCTTTTAGATTCACCCCCGGTCGATTTAATCTTTATTGTTAACGCCCTCCATATTCTCTCCACATTCTTCATCCTCGCTCCACACAGCAATGGTTCGATAGGAGAGTTGGGAATTTTGGAGTGACAGATCGGTGCGTGCAATTATTCAATCTAAAAATGCCGGTGGCCATATATTCAAAATCGCGCTTCTGTCGTCTGTTTTAGGCGTTGCCTTTTCGGCTTCTTCAGATGCCCTGGCCAGTACTTCTTCCTTGTATGACCTGAGAGAGAATCGAGTGCTGCGCCAGTGGAAAGAGGGTGCTCAGGATACGACCAATGGGAAGAAACTCCTCAGTTTGCTTGAGAGTTGTAATCGTAAGATCAAACACAACTCCACGGATAAGAAGTCCTTATACTTGAGAGGTTATCTGTACGGCACCATTGGTTGCACTTCCTCTGCCATTCATGATTTGAGTGAGGCGGTGCGAATTGATCCTTATTATTCCGCCGCTTATACAGAGAGAGGTATCTGCTATCTAGACAGTCATCTCTATGATCGAGCCCTGGATGACTTGAACAGAGCCCTGCAGCTGGACTCCTGGTCGGCGGATGCGCATTTAGCCCGGGCAAGGCTTTTGATTCTGATGAATCGTTCCCGGGAAGCGGAAAGGGACTTGAAAGCCTGTGAAGGGGCTGCTTACAAATTCCGTCCGGCGCTACCGGGAGAGCTGTCCGGGGACTATTACAAAGCCTCCCACTACTACCTGGGAAAAGTCTATGAGAGTCAGGGGCGTCGTTTTGACGCGCTCAGAGAGTACCGAAAGTATAACCAGTCATCGGGAAAAGTCTCATACGGATATCTGCATAGATATTCAGATAAGCCTCTTGATACGAAAACCAGAGTCAAGAAGCTTGGATACAAACTATAAAGGTTGCAGAGGAGAAATCTAGTGGAAGAGAGTTTGGTTCAGACCCTGGAGCGTTTACAGGGACAGGGACGATTGAAAGAGCTGGCGATAAGCGAGACCGGATTCAGTTTTGATCCAAGATCGGGACAGAGCTTTTCACTAAATGAGACAGCGCTCTTCGCCATCAACAAATTTATGGAGGGTCTGGACCCGGAAGCCACCGCAAGAGAATTCTCCGAAGAGTTTGAAGTTGAAGAAGAGCTTGCCCTGAGCGCTGTGGAAGTATTCATCAGACAGCTAGGGAGGTATCTGAAATGAACCCATTGGTAGATTCAGACCTGAGGTCCTGGAGAAGCTGGACTGTGGCGGTTACGGGAATAAATGCCAGAGCCGATAATCCCGGCCCCGGTTGCTCGGTGGCCAGGTGTTTGAAAGAGAATGCGGAGTTCAAAGGCAGGCTGGTAGGGCTTGGTTATGATGTTTTGGACGCCGGTCTCTACAACAAAAACTGGCTGGATGACGGATACTTGATACCATATCCTGCAGCCGGTGATGCTGTCCTTCTGGAGCGGATTGAGGACATCTGTCAGGCGGAGAGGATAGACGCTATTATCCCCTGCTTGGACTCTGAGCTTACCAGTTTTATTAGAATAAAACCTGAGTTGGAAAGGCTTGGCATCAGGCTTTTGATTCCGGGTAGAGACCGGCTACTTGCCAGGGAGAAAAGCGCTTTGTTCGACCTCTGTCAATCTATCGGTGTGAAAACACCGGAGACCAGGTTGGTATCGGATCAGCGTTTCTTCGATGAGTGCAAAGAGTTGGATTGGCCTTATCCATTCATGCTGAAAGGAAATTTTTATGATGCCTATGCAGTGCATAGTCCGGAAGAAGCCCGGGCTGTATTCGACAGGTTAATCAGCAGCTGGGGATATCCTACCCTTGCCCAGAAGATTATCAAAGGCGATGAATACAACCTTACGGCCATCGGAGATGGAAGAGGGGCCATGCTCGGTGAGGTGATGATGAGAAAGCGGGCTCTCACCGACAAAGGAAAAGCCTGGGCTGGTGTCACCATCAACGATCCGGAGTTGAAGAATCTGGCGGCTTCCATAGTGGAGAAACTTTGCTGGCAGGGACCCTTTGAATTGGAGACCATGCGAGATCAGTCGGGCAAACTAAACGTAATCGAGTTTAATCCGCGGTTTCCTTCCTGGATCTACACGAGTAAGGGGGTGGGTCGCAATCTGCCGGTGCTTTTGCTTCGACTTATGGATGACCCTAACTTCCTGCCTACATTTCCTTCTTATCGATCCGGAGTCTTGTTTATTCGATACGCTGAAGAACTGCTGGTGGAGATGGCTGACTTCGAGTCGGTTTTCGTTCGGGGCAGTACCGATAGTCAGAAGACGATATCCCAGAAATCAGATCTACAGAAATCAGTGTCAATGAACTAGAAGGTCGAACAATGAAAGTCATTAAGAGAAGAAAGACATGGGAGCCGCCGGTGATAATACCGCATCGATTAGGCACCATCAATAAATATGGAAACAGGGTATGCCGTGACGAGGTGGAAGAGACAGCGTTTGGAGTCAGGGTGGACGAGTTGCTGGAGCGATATGGCTCACCATTGTTCGTCACCTCGGAGACAAAAATTCGCTCAAATGTGCGGAGACTGAAAAGAATTTTTGAAAGTCGATATTCTCCGGTGATTCACGCCTGGTCATACAAGACCAACTATACAAGCGCCGTATGTAATATCATGCACCAGGAATCTTCCTGGGCTGAAGTGGTGTCATCCTTTGAATATGATAAAGCCCGGGCGCTGGGAGTCCCAGGGGAGAGGATTTTATTTAACGGACCAAACAAGAGCAAAGCGGCCCTGGAAAGAGCGGTGGCCGAAGGCGCTCATATCCATGTGGACCACATGGACGAGATCAAGCTGTTGGAGTCGGTGGCTCAATCTCTAGGCAAGATAGTGGAAGTGACGATGCGTCTCAATTTTGATACCGGCTATACCGAGCCCTGGTGCAGATTCGGCTTTAACATTGAATCAGGTCAGGCTCAGCACGCTGCCGGAGCCATCGCAGTAAGTCCTCACTTGAAACTCACCGGTCTGCACAGTCATATCGGCACTTTCATAACTGAGCCGCGAGCCTATGAGGCCCAGGTGAGGATAATGGCTAAATTCATGCGCACCCTGGAAGATAGTAGCGATGTGAGAATTGATTTTTTTGATATCGGTGGCGGATTTCCATCGATAAACTCGTTGAAGAGTATCTATTTGCCGCCGGAGCAGGTTGTGCCGGATCTGACCGAGTATGCTGATCTCATATGTGGTGCCCTCTCTGAAGAGACCCGGTACCGCAAGGAGCAAGGAAGACCCCTTCCCATGCTCATTTTAGAAAGCGGACGGGCGATGATAGATGATGCCCAGGTTTTGCTCTCCACGGTGGTTGGCAGAAAGCGCCTGCCCGATGGTAGAAGAGCGCTTGTGCTTGATGCCGGCACCAACACTTTGTTTACTGCCTACTGGTACCACCACAAAGTCAAGGTCACCAGACCGGTGGAAGGGGTTCCTGAAGACACCGTTCTCTATGGTCCTCTCTGCATGAATATCGATGTTATGCGTAGCAGTATACAGTTGCCACCGGTGAAGGTAGGGGATAGCCTCATGTTCAAGTCGGTGGGAGCTTACAACAATACCCAGTGGATGCAGTTTATTGAATATCGACCGGCGGTGGTGCTTATCGATACCAGGGGCGAGTGCTCGACAATTCGACGCAGAGAAAATCTGGAGGTGATGTGCGCCCAGGATATTCTTCCCCCGCACCTGAAGAGTTCTTTCAAAAGTAGTTAAGGAGCAAG